>JAFUWD010000039.1 GCA_017483645.1 Muribaculaceae bacterium
TAGGGGAGCAACTTACCCCACTCTTAATCAATCGGTTAGGATAGAATTAATTGTGCCTCTCCGAAGAACTGCGCACGGCACCGCTTCAACCCCATGTTTGCCGCTGTCGCGCCGAAACATGGGGATAAACGCGGCCCGTCAATCAATCGTTCCTCGTAGAGGCACAACCGTACCGGCCGACACACTCCTCAGTCGCTTCGCGCCAGCATTGCTGCGCTGCGCTTGTCCTTCGGGCTCCCGTTCGGTTGCGAGCACTTCGTGGTTCCCGAGCTGCGCTCGCCTACCCGTGGCCTTTCCCCTCAACTTAGGGGGAGAGTTCCTGTGATGCCGGTTATTTCACGGAGATTTCGCTGACAAAGGAGATTGATTATGAAAAATATTCTGCTGCCTCTGCGCCCTCTGCGTGAGATGAGCTCTCCCCCTAAGTTATGGGGAATAATTGGCGGGGCATGTTCATGAAAATTGTTCACAGAAGGTGGCAACGACTATTTTTGCGGGGCTTTTGTTTCAGAAGTCGGGCGAAAATAGTAATTTTGCAGTTTGAACACCAACGAAACGTATTAAACTGAACATAACAATGCTTACACTTCAACTTATCAACCAAGACCCCGAGGCCGTGATAGCACGGCTGGCGGTCAAGCATTTCGACGGGCGCGAGCCCATCATGCGCGTGGTGGAACTCGACAAGGAGCGCCGCGCCGCCCAGAAACAACGCGATGACAACGCCGCCCAACTCAACAAGATGGCCGCCAGCATCGGCGCCTTGATGAAACAGGGGCAACGCGACGAGGCCGAGCAGATAAAAGCAGAGGTGGCCGCCCTGAAAAGCACCAACAAAGAGATTGACGACCGCCTGACGGCAGCCGAGCAAGAAATCACCGACATCCTGCTGTCGGTGCCCAATGTGCCCTATGCCGGAGTGCCCGAGGGACGCACCGCCGAGGACAACGTGGTGGAGCGCACCGGCGGGCCGATGCCCGACCTGCCCGAGGATGCCCTGCCCCACTGGGACCTGGCACGGAAATACAACCTGATTGATTTTGACCTGGGTGTGAAAATCACCGGTGCCGGATTTCCCGTCTACATCGGCAAGGGAGCACGCCTGCAGCGCGCCCTCATCCAGTTCTTCCTCGACGAGGCTGGCAAGAGCGGCTACACCGAGGTGCAGCCCCCCTATGTGGTGAACGAGGCTTCCGGCCTGGGAACCGGCCAACTGCCCGACAAGGAGGGACAGATGTATCACTGCCAGGTCGACAATTTCTACCTCATTCCCACCGCCGAGGTGCCCGTGACCAACCTCTACCGCGACGTAATCATCCCCGCCGGCGAGCTTCCCAAGAAGAATTGTGCCTACTCGGCATGTTTCCGCCGCGAGGCGGGCAGCTACGGCAAGGACGTGCGCGGCCTGAACCGCCTGCATCAGTTCGACAAGGTGGAAATCGTGCGCATCGAGCGCCCCGAGGATTCCTATGCCGCCCTGGAAGAGATGAAGGACCATGTGCAGGGACTGCTCGAAAAGCTGGAGCTGCCGTGGCACATCCTGCGCCTGTGTGGCGGCGACATGAGCTTCACCAGCGCCATCACCTTCGACTTTGAAGTGTGGAGCGCCGCCCAAAAACGCTGGCTCGAGGTGAGCTCGGTGTCGAACTTCGAGACCTATCAGGCCAACCGCCTGAAATGCCGCTACCGCGGTGAGGACAAGAAGACCCATCTGTGCCACACCCTCAACGGCTCGGCACTGGCACTGCCACGCATCGTGGCCGCCCTGCTCGAGAACAACCAGACGCCTCAGGGCATCCGCATCCCCAAGGCGCTGCAACGCTACACGGGCTTCGACATCATCGACTGAGCCGCCCATGGGCAGCAAGCGCATTCTCTGGATTGACTACCTGAAGGCCATCAGCATGCTACTGGTGGTGGTGTACCACACACCTGAGCGCTACGACGTGCTCGACGAAGGGGTCGTTTTCAACCTGGGAGTGCCCATCTTCTTTGTGCTGGCCGGATTTCTTTACAACCCCGCCAAGCATGCCGGCACGGGGCAATACTTGCTGCACCGCGCGCGCCAGTTGCTGATTCCCTACACCACATTTTTTGTCGTCTTCTACGCCCTGTGGCTGGCAGTGGGCCGCCGCATGGTGGGCCCCGAGGAAGAGGCTATCGCCTGGTGGACGCCGCTTTATGAGTTCGCCACCGGCCAGCCCACCGTGGTGCTGGGCGCCTTCTGGTACATCGCCTGCTTGTTCTCCATGCAGGTGGTTTACCATGTGTTGCAACGATGGCTTCCCAGCAAGTGGATGATAGCCATGAGCGTGGTCTTGGCGCTATCCACCTACGCCCTTTACATCCACCCCTGGAATGTGGGCAAAGCATTCATCTATATGCCGCTCTACGCAGTGGGGCACACTTGCCGCTACGCATTGGCCGCCATCGGGAACCAGCCCGCCCGCAGGCGGTTCGCCACTGTGCTGCCGCTGATTGTCGGCATCGCCGTGCTGGCTTGGAGCGCCACCGTGGCCGACCGCCTGCTGTTCCGCTATGCCACGGTGGTGGGTGTGCTGCTGGTGCTGCCCGCCTGGTTCGCCGCCGCACCGTGGGTGGCCGACCGTTGTGGAGAGCGCAAGATGGTGACCCACATCGCGGTGTACGGCATCACCTATCTGGCCCTCCAGAACTACCTGATAGGTGTCATCAAACTGGTGCTGTGCCGCCTGTGCGGGCCCGACATCTTCATGGAGCAGTGGTGGCTCAAGGGCGTTGTGGCACTGACAGTGATGTTGCTCATCTATCCCTGCTCGCTGTTCATAGCACGATGGATGCCCTGGATGCTGGGCAAAAGCCGACATGATTATCCCAAAGAAAATTCAATTTCTTTATCTTAATTCCCGAATTATACCTAACTTTGCACCATAGTAAACAAAAAGGATATGAACATATTAGAACTGAGTGAACAAGAAATAGGGCGACGCAACAGTCTGGAGCAACTGCGCCAGATGGGCATCGACCCCTACCCCGCACAAGAATTTGTGGTGAACGCATATAGCGACGACATCAAGGCGCGCTTTTCCGACGACGAGCCGCAGCGCCAGGTGAGCATCGCCGGCCGCATGATGAGCCGGCGCATCATGGGCAAGGCGTCGTTCTTCGAGCTGCAAGACTCACGCGGTCGCGTACAGGTGTATGTGAGCCGCGACGACCTGTGCCCCGGTGAAGATAAAGAGTTGTACAACACCGTGTTCAAGAAACTGCTCGACATGGGCGACTTTGTGGGCATCACAGGTTTTGTGTTCCGCACACAGATGGGTGAGATTTCGGTGCACGCCCAGTCGCTCACCCTGCTCAGCAAGAGCCTGAAACCACTTCCCGTGGTGAAGATGAAAGACGGTGTGGCTTACGACTCGTTCGACGACCCCGAGCTGCGTTATCGCCAGCGCTATGTTGACCTGGTTGTGAACGACGGCGTGAAAGACACCTTTATCAAGCGTGCCACCGTGCTCAAAACGCTGCGCCAAGTGCTCGACGACGCCGGTTACACCGAGGTGGAAACACCCACCCTGCAAAGCATTGCCGGCGGCGCCAGTGCCCGCCCGTTCATCACTCACTTCAACGCTCTCGATGTGGACATGTATATGCGCATCGCCACCGAGCTTTATCTCAAGCGACTGATTGTGGGCGGCTTCGAGGGGGTGTATGAAATTGGCAAGAACTTCCGCAACGAAGGCATGGACCGCACACACAACCCCGAGTTCACCTGCATGGAGCTATATGTGCAGTACAAAGACTACAACTGGATGATGAGTTTCACCGAGCAATTGCTTGAGAAAATCTGCATCGCGGTGAACGGCTGCACCGAGAGCGTCATCGACGGCAAGACCATCAGTTTCAAGGCTCCTTACCGTCGCCTGCCCATCCTCGACGCCATCAAGGAGAAGACAGGCTATGACCTCAACGGCATGGATGAGGCCCAAATCAGGGAAGTGTGCGGCAAACTGGGCATGGAGATTAACGACACCATGGGCAAGGGCAAGCTCATTGATGAAATCTTCGGCGAGTTCTGCGAGGGTGATTTCACTCAGCCCACCTTCATCATCGACTATCCCGTTGAAATGTCGCCACTGACTAAGATGCACCGCAGCAAGCCCGGTCTGACCGAGCGTTTCGAGCTCATGGTCAACGGCAAAGAGCTGGCCAACGCCTACAGCGAGCTCAACGACCCCATCGACCAGGAAGAACGCTTCAAAGAGCAAATGCGACTGGCCGACAAGGGCGATGACGAAGCCATGATTATCGACCAAGACTTCCTGCGCGCACTGCAATACGGCATGCCGCCTACCAGCGGCATCGGCATCGGCATCGACCGTCTGGTGATGTTCATGACCGGCAAGACCACCATTCAGGATGTGCTGCTCTTCCCGCAGATGCGTCCCGAGAAGGTGCCCCACCGCGACAAGGAAGAAGCATTCACCGCACTGGGCATTCCCGCCGAATGGGTGGCCCCCATCCAGAAGGCCGGTGTACTCACCGTGGCGGCATTGGCGTCACTTGAGAAGCCCGGAAAGCTCTTCCAGGATTTGCTCGATATCAACAAGAAGTACAAGCTGGGCTACAAGGCCCCCACAGCCGACGAAGTGAAGCAATGGGTGGCCACAGCCGCAAGCCGTCAGCCTCAAGGCTGAGCACGGCCACCACCACCGCACGGTCATGCTGCTCCGAAAAAACGAACGCGGCCTGAACGACCACGTGTCGGTGGTCAAAGGCATCGCCATCATGCTCATGCTGCTGGGCCATTCAGGTATGCCCTGGTGTGGCCACATGCTGTCGATGATCAGGATGCCGGTGTTTGTCATTGCCAGCGGTTATTGCTTCAAGGACTATTATATCACCCACCGCCTCATTTTTGCACGGCGGCGGGTGAAGTCGTTATACTGGCCATTTGTGAAATGGGGGCTACTTTTCGTGTTGCTGCACAACGTGTTTTGCTACATGGGATTGTATGCCGCCGAGACACCCGTTTACGGCTGGCGCGACATGGCACAACTGGTCCCCAAAGTGCTGGTCATGCAAACCCCTGAGCCACTGGTGGGTGGTATTTGGTTCATCACCGAGTTGTTTTTTGGCGTCATGCTGTTCACCCTGCTGCTGCCGCTCATCAAGCGATGCCCGCTGGCCTGGGTGGTGGGCTTTGCGGCGGTGGCGGTGCTGATGAACCTGACGGGCTTCCACTTCAGGTTGCGCGATGTGAGCCTGATGAGCGCCAGCTACTACACGCTGGGCTATTGGGTGCGCGGACGCACACTGAGCCACAGTTGGCGCACGATTGCAGTGCTGGCTGTGACCCTGTATTTGAGTTCGCTGGTGGTGCGCGGCAACTTCCAGCACATGGCACCCGCGTGGATTGTCCCCAACTACGCCACTGTGATAGTGGGGGCATGGCTGCTGGCAGCGCTGGCATGGCACATTGTGGAGCATTGCCCGCTGCTGACACGCATCATGGCTCATGTGGGCACACACACGCTCATCATCCTCACCCTGCATTTTCTGGCTATGCGCATGGTGTCGTGGCTCATCATCATGTGCACAGGGATGCCGATGGAATGTCTGAGCCACCATCCTGTCATCAAAGGGTGCGTTTGGGCATGGCCGCTCTATTTTGTGGCGGGTCTCACACTGCCCCTTGCCTACGACTGGTTGAAGCAAAAAACGCTGAAAACCGTCGGCAAATGGTTGAAAAATGAGCGTGAAGTAGCGTAATTCAAAAAATTTCAGTACCTTTGGCAATGGACTTTTTTCATTCAGTTGAGTTTTATGTGTTGGCGCTGTTTGTAGCCTTTGCGTTATTGGGGCTTATTGTAAGCCCCCGACTGAGTGGTGCAGCCATATCGGCGATTGCCCCGATGGAACTGGGTGGGCGGTCGGCCGAGCCATCGGGCACGTTACGCTTGGAATGTGGTCCGGCAGGTACTATGACGATACGGCGCTATGGTTTGGCCGTGCGTGACGGCGAGGGAGCGTATCTCACCGTCACCATCATCGACGACAAAATGAAAATCGTCGAAAAACGAGGTGCGGCCACCGGAGGAACCGGACAGACCACCGAGGTCGATGCTATGGCACAGCTCACCAAACTACCGACTCGCAAACTGCACGTGCGCTACGACAGCGAAATCACCGGCGAATGGGGTCTGGCTACGGTGCTTGTGACCGACGGCAACTCTGTTGAAACCCGGCTGAAGTATTAAAATCGTCCCATGTGTGCAATTTATTGCAAAAAACTGCGTTAATAATAATAAACTACTAGTAGACTTTGAAAATGACACGCAACTACATCATTTCGTTCTTGCTCACGCTCTTGGTTTCCATGGGCATGATGGTTCAGGCCGAACAATGGGTACTGCACCCCAATTTCTCGGGAGGAACCGCAACGAAAAACATCATCGACACCGAGCAGCGGGTTTTTTATGTTGTCGGGACCAATCTGTTTTGTTACGACAAAGCCACCGAGCAGATTCAAGTGCTGAGCACTGTCAATGTGCTACACGATTCCCACATCACCCAGATTTATTACAATACCGAACAAGATTATGTAGTAGTCACCTACATAGATTCAAACATTGACATTATCAAGGCTGACCTCACCGTAGAGAACGTGTCGGCCATCAAAGATGTGGTGATGAATCACTCCAAGCTCATTAACGATGTCACCTTCGGTGGAGGCTGCATGTATGTGGCCACTGATTTCGGTTTTGTGAAGTTCGATGAAAAAACATTCGACTACAAGATGTTACGCAATTTCAACACCGCCATCACATCTGTTGCACAAGTAGGCGACCTGCTGTTACTGGGTGCCGGCAACAACATCTATTACGACAAAGCTGAAAAACCGGCCGATGTATTAGATTATTATTTGAAATATTCAAAGACCTATGCCAATCCGCACTTCTATCCCATTGATGACAACAAGTTTCTCTTGACTGCCACCGCCGGCCTGTATCGCATGGCCATCAGCATCAGCCCAGAGTCAGGACAAGCCACCCTCACCCCGACCACCATCTTCACCGGATCGGCTTTGGTGGCCGGCCCCGTACAGAAACGCCCTGGCGGTTTTCTGGTGAACTATTTTTCCAAGAGTTTTTATTACACACTCAACGAACAGGGCGCAACACCCACTAAAGTGAGTGGCGGAAAAGAAATGTACAGCGCTTGGTACGCGGGAGACGGCACGCTGTGGGGCGTGGGAGTCAACGGACTGCATATCAAGGGTGAAACCGATTATGAAAAATACAACTCTTTGAGCTTTTTAGACGTGTTGCCTTATTGGCTCACCTATAGCCCCTTAGAGAAAAAAATCTATGTCACTAACAGCGGCCCCTGGAAAGGCGCAAGCGCCCACACTTCACACATCAACACCTACGATGGCAAACAATGGCAAGACGTCACACCCTCATTCATACCCAATGGCGGTCTTTACCCGATAGCCTTCCACCCCACCGACACCAATACTTATTTCATACCGTCGTGGAGAGGAAAGTATTTGTATCGCATCACCAATGGCGCCGAGGTGACTTCGTTCAGAAATTCATGGCCGCTTTCTTCCAGCTCGTATGGCCCTCGTATGTCGTTCGACGACTACGGCAACCTCTGGATGGTGCAAGAATATCCAATAATCACGAAACCCGTGGCCGTGTTGCCCTTTAGCGCGCTCGACAAGGAAAATCTCGCCAAGACCGACTGGCTCACCTTTGCCGTGGAAGATGCCGTGGCCGGACAAAGCCCCCAGCGCAACAGTATAGCAGTGTCAAAAGGCACCAACGTAAAAGTGTATTGCGGCGGCGATTTCAAACGCCCCATCGTCTTCTGGAAAGAAGAAGGTGAATTGAAAAGCGGCGTGACCTTGAAGACTAAAGCCTACACCTCGTTCACCGATATTGATGGTGGCATGGCAAGTTGGACCTACACCTACCGCATCAAGGCCGACAGCCTGGGACAAGTGTGGGTGGCTTCTTTGGAGGGACTTCTTGCCTTTGACCCGGCCAAAGCATTCGACGACGACTTCCGGGTGAACAACTGCGCCGCCATGAACGGCAACAAGGTGTACAGCATGACGTTCGACCCACAAGGTAACGTGTGGGTGGCCACCGAGAACATGGGTCTGTGCAAGATTAGTGGTGACGGCAAGACGCTGCTTAAGCAGTATAACACCGAAAAAAGTCCCATCGTAAACAATCTTATCTATGACGTGTGCTATGTGCCCGTGACTAACTCCATCTTCATGACCACTGGACTGGGAGTGATGGAGCTCAAACTCGACACTGACCCAGAAAGCGAGAAGTTTGACAACGTGTACGCTTCACCGGCTCTGGTACTGCCCGATTTCACAGGCCATGTCACCATCTTCGGTCTCATCGACGGCGCCACCGTGATCATCAAAGACGTGGACGGCAACGTGGTGAAACAACTCGAAACGACTGCCGGCATGGCCAAATGGGACTGCTGTGACGACACAGGTGAGCGCCTGCCCACAGGCAAATACCTTGTCTACGCCGCCATGGGCCAGCCGGCCGACGATGCCAGCCCGGTCACCTACATCAACATTGTGAAATAAATTCATCTTCATCACCATAACGCAAAAAAACAAAAAATCAATATGAGCATGCTAAAACGAATTGTCATCTTCCTGGCGCTGGCGCTCCCCTTTATGACCAAGGCACAGTACGGTGTGGGCGATTGGCGCATTCACACCATCTTTGTCGGCTCGGAAGCACAGCGTGTCATCGACACACCCAACAAGGTCTACTACCTGGTGAGCAACAACCTCTTCTGCTACGATAAGGAGACCGAGGAGAACGAGGCATACAACAAACGCAACTATCTGTCGGATGTCACCATCAGCCAAATTTACTACAACTATGAGAAGAAATATCTGCTGGTGGCTTACGTCAACTCCAACATCGACATCATTCTCGACTCGGGCAAGGTGGTGAATTTGCCCGACATCAAGAACGCCGTCATGACTCAATCCAAAACCATCAACCATGTGAACTTTGCCAAGGATAAAGCCTTCGTGGCCACTAACTTTGGCTATGTAGTCATTAACGACGTGAAGATGGAGGTGCAGGAATCGCGCGTGTTCAACACCCCGATTTACTCGGTGGCACAGGTGGGCGACGTGATGCTCATCAGCGCTTCCAAACTTTATTATGGCCTTGCCAGTGAGTATCACGAAACGTTGGCTTCCTACAAGTCAACCTCCAACTCCAACAGCAAGCTCATTCCACTGAACGACAACAAGTTCTTCTATATCTCAGGATGGTTCTATGTGTTCACCATCAACAAAGATGAAAGCGGCAACATCTCGTTCTCGAGCACGCAGATAGCTCAAGCGGCGCCAAAAGATGTGCAACCTACTCCCACCGGATTCATCGCCAACTACAAGGAAGCCGGCTATTACTACACCTTTGATGCCGAAGGCAACAACGCCACGCAGGTAACCGCTGCCAAGGAACTCTTCAGCTGCCACCCCAACGGCGACGGCACCATGTGGGCCGTGGGAGCCAGCGGACTGCACCGGGCAAACGACCAAGCCAACTATTTCAAGCCCAACGGCATTCAATTCGCCAACCCCTTCCACATGGCTTATAACGGCCTCACCAAGAAGCTTTTCGTGGCATCCACAGCCACCAACGCCTTCTTCTCGGGCAACACCCCCACCGCCATCAGTTCCTACGATGGCACCACATGGGAAAATGTCACGCCCACCACGAACTACTCCAGCGGTTCATTCCACATAGTTTTCGACCCTGAAATTGAGGACACTTACTACCTGAGCACATGGACCAAGGGATTAGCAAAGATAAAAGGGCGTGAAGTTGTGCGTGCGTACAATGCCACCAACACGCCGATGCTGGCCCGCAGTGGAGCCATGCACCCCATCCACGCTTTCGACCGCTATGGCAACCTGTGGGTGTGTCAATCCTACGAGAACCCCGACCACCCCGTGATGGTGGTGCCGCGTGCCAAACTGCTGAAGAGCAACACCACCGCCAGCGACTGGTACACCCCCAATGTGCCCACTGTGGACCAAGGCTCGACCAAGCGCGCCAGCTTTGTGGTGTCGAAGCACAACACCGCCGACGTAAAAGTGTTCAACTCGGGTGACTTCCAGCGCGCATTCGTTTTCTGGAAAAATGAAAATGGCAACATCGACAATGCCAATCCGCCCTATCGCACCTACACCAGCTTCCACGACCAAGATGAGAAAGGTTTCGAGTGGACTTATGTGCTGTGCATGACCGAAGACTTGAATGGTCGAGTTTGGGTGGGATGCGTGCAAGGCATCTTCTCCTTTGACCCCGCACAGGCCTTCGACGACAGTTTCCGCATCAACCACACCAAGGTGCCCCGCAACGACGGCACCGACCTGGCCGACTACCTGCTCGACGGTATTCAGGTGAACTGCATCGCCGTGGACGGCGCCAACCGCAAGTGGATTGGCACCAACGAGTCGGGTCTGTTCTTGGTGAGCCCCGACGGGTCACAAATCCTGAAGCAGTTTAACACCAGCAACAGCTACCTCTCGTCGAACACAATTTACAACGTGTGCTGCAACACCGACAACAACTCGGTCTATATCATCACCCCGACGGGTGTGTTTGAATACTTCAGCGACTCCACGCCTGCCGAACCCGATTACAGCAATGTCTATGCCTATCCCAATCCTGTGCGGCCCGACTTCACCGGTCTGGTCACCATCAAGGGACTCATGGACAACTCGCTGCTGAAAATCGTCGATGCCGGCGGAAATGTGGTGAAGCAACTGCGCTCCACCGGTGGCATGGCCACCTGGGACTGCTGCGGCGACAACGGCAACCGTGTGAAAACGGGAGTTTACTACGTCATGGCATCGCAGGGCGATAGCAGCAGCAAGCAGTCATCGGTCACCAAACTTGTCATTATCAAGTAAATTCCAATAGCATCATATTGAGAAATGATTGAGAATGATTGAGGACCATTATTTCCTCAATCATTCTTTTTTCCGCACAAGTTTTGTACCTTTGCACAGTCAGTATGGAAAATGCAGCAAAATTGACACGAAAGGATTATGAAATCATGGCCCCGGTGGGGTCGTGGGAATCGCTCACTGCAGCGTGGCAAGGTGGTGCCGATGCCATCTACTTCGGCATTGAGGGGCTGAATATGCGGTCGAAATCGAGTGTGAACTTCACCCTTGACGACTTGCACACGATTGCCGCATGGTGCCATGAGCACGGCATGAAAAGTTACCTCACGGTGAACACTGTGGTCTATGAAGAAGACATGGACTACATGCATCGCATCATTGACGCGGCTCATCAGGCAGGCATCACCGCCATCATCGCCAGCGACATGGCAGCCATCGACTATGCCCGGCAGCAAGATGTTGAGGTGCACATCTCCACCCAGGTGAATGTGAGCAACAGCGCGGCCGTACGCCACTACGCGCGTTACGCCGATGTGATGGTACTGGCGCGCGAGCTCAATATGGACCAGGTGGCGGCCATCCACCGCACTATCGAGCGCGAGAACATCACCGGGCCCGGCGGCAAGCAGGTGCGCATCGAGATGTTCTGCCACGGAGCGCTGTGCATGGCTGTATCGGGAAAATGCTATCTGAGCTTGCATCAGACCGGAGCAAGCGCCAATCGCGGTGCGTGCCGGCAGATTTGCCGGCGCAGCTACATCGTGACCGACCGCGAAACGGGCGAAGAACTGGCTGTTGACGGCAAATACATCATGTCGCCCAAAGACTTGAAAACCATTCATTTCTTAAACAAAATGATGGATGCCGGCGTGCGCGTTTTCAAAATAGAGGGACGAGCCAGAGGGCCTGAATATGTGCGCACCGTGGTCGGCTGCTACAATGAAGCCATCGGCGCCGTGCTCGACGGCAATTTCAGCAGTGAGCGCATTGACCAGTGGAACGAGCAGTTGGCACGGGTATTCAACCGCGGATTTTGGGACGGATATTACTTGGGACAACGTCTGGGCGAGTGGACCGAAAAATACGGCTCATCGGCAACCCGCGTTAAGGTATACGCCGCCAAGGGGGTGCGCTATTACGACCGCCTGGGAGTGGCCGAATTCCTGATGGAGGCTGGTGAAGTCCATGTGGGCGATGAGGTGCTCATCATCGGCCCTACCACAGGTGCCGTACCCCTCACGGTGCAGGAAATACGTGTCGACCTCAAGCCCGTGGAACACACGGTGAAGGGTGAGAGCTTCTCCATCAAGACCGACGTGAAAATACGCCCCAGCGACCGGCTCTATGTTTGGAAGCCCACCGGTTTGAAGTATTGAGTTCTTCATACAAACATGAAAACAAACCTCGCACAGCACAATTCCAACCCGACTGCTCGGCATACGACAATGCGCCGTCTAATTTGGGCATTGGGAACATTTGCCGCCGTGGCGTTGCTGCTCACTTTGGGAGCAAGCCTCTACATGATAAACTATGCATTGGCGCGCGACAGCCGACCCGACGAGGAAGCGTTGGCGCATGTTCTTGAACAGGCTCCGCAGGTGGCGCCATGGGTCGACAGTTTGCGCCATGCGGGTGCCTTGCACGACACCACTATCACCGGGCCGAACGGGCTGCGCCTGCATGCTCTTTGGGCTCGCGCTCAGCATCCGACCGCACGAACGGCAGTGATTGTTCACGGCTACAAAGTGCAAGCCTTGGGCATGATGCACATCGGCTATCTTTACCACCACGATTTAGGCTTCAACATCTTGCTGCCCGACCTCAGCGCACACGGCCACAGCCAGGGCAGTTACATCGGCATGGGCTGGAACGAACGCCATGAAGTGCTGCGATGGGTCGACGTGGCGTCGCACCTGTTCGGCGACTCGACAAGGGTCGTGCTGCATGGCATCTCCATGGGAGCTGCCACGGTGATGAACACGGCTGGAGAAAAATGCCCGGAGCGTGTGAGGTGTGTGGTGGAAGATTGTGGCTACACCAGCGCGTGGGATGAGTTTGCAAGCGAAGCGCGCAATCGCTTCGGGTTACCACCGTTCCCTGTGCTCTATGCCAGCAGTGCGCTCACGCGAGTGATGCTCGGCTGGTCGTTTGGGCAGGCGGCGCCGGTGGAGCAAGTGAAGCGCACCAAGTTGCCCATTTTCTTCATTCATGGCGACAACGACGACTTTGTGCCCTTCTGGATGGTGCATCCTCTCTACGAAGCGGCCGCGGCCGACAAGCAACTGTGGGTCACACCCGGCTGTGCCCACGCCCAAAGTTACTACCACTACCCCAAGGAATACACCAGTCGGGTGGCCAATTGGACACACCGCCACATGTGACATTCTCACTTGTTCCCGTAGAAATTAACATTTTCGGATTGTTAAAAAATGTAATAAAATGCGCAAATGGGACGATTTGCGCATTTTCTATGCCCATTTTACCACTTTTGTTAGGCATTTGCACTACTTTCGCACAAAATTTACAATCAATTTAAGAATGAAAAAGAAAGTTTTAGGTTTAACTACTCTGGCAGCCATGTGGAGCATGAACATGCTCGCAGGCGGGCTGCTTCACAACACCAACCAGCACATTGCATTCGTGCGCATGATGGCTCGCGGAGCCAGCAACGAAATCGACGCCGTATATTCTAATCCTGCCGGAACTGCCTTTATGGACGATGGATGGCAGTTGTCGCTCAACATCCAGAGCGCTTTCCAGACGCGTAACGTCACCACCACCTTCCCGCTGTTCACCGAGGAGAACCACACCCGCAAGTTCAAGGGCAACGCCGCTGCGCCTGTGCTGCCATCGCTCTATGCCACATATAAAAAAGACCGCTGGACGCTGTCGGGCTTCTTCGGAGTGACTGGCGGTGGAGGCAAATGCTCATTTGACCACGGACTGCCCATGTTCAATGCTGCCGTGATGAGCGGCATCTACGCCAAAACAGCAGCCCTGCCCACCGGCCCGCTGCTGCCGACCGCCTACGACATCAGCACGGCCATGAAGGGACGCCAATATGTGTTCGGCGGGCAATTTGGTGTGGCCTATCGCATCCTGCCCTGTTTCTCGGCCTTCGCCGGCATGCGTATGAATTACTTCAACGGCAACCAGAGCGGCCACATCACCGCCACACTCAAGGGATCTGAACAAACCCTGGCCAATATTGTGCTTGATTGCGACCAAACCGGATGGGGCATCACACCTATCTTGGGTGTCAACTACAAATGGCGCGGACTGACATTGGCGGCAAAATACGAATTCAAGACCAATCTCAACATCGAAAACGACACCAAGACGCTCATCACCGAGCCCACCGAGTTCCGCTCGGCTTTGGCCGATTTTGAGGACGGTGTAAATACCCCCAGCGACCTGCCCAGCGTACTCTATGTAGCCGCTGGATATGAGTTTATTCCTCGTAAATTGCGCGGAACAGTGGAATTTCACTGGTACGACGACAAACACGCAGAAATGGCCGGCGACAAGCAGAAAGCGCTGCGCCACGGCACCTACGAAGTGCTTGCCGGTGTGGAATGGGACATCAACAAGATTTTCACCGTGAGCGCCGGTTTCCAGAACACCGATTACGGCCTGAGCGACGACTACCAGTCGCACACCAGCTTTGCCTGCGACAGCTACTCCATCGGTTTGGGGGCAGCAGCCAACATCACCAGCCACATCAAGGTGAACATCGGCTACTTCTGGACAAACTACAAAGACTACAACAAGACAGTGGCAGCCGGCACACCCGGTTATTGCGGCACCACACTGGCCGGCAGCGATACCTTCTCGCGCACCAACAAGGTGTTCGGTATGGGTATTGACTATAAGTTCTGAAAACTAAATACTAAACTGCTATGAAACGAAAACTCACTCTTATCGCTACACTGCTCATCGCCATCACTCCGATGGCTTGGGCCGGTGGTCTGATGACCAACACCAACTACCACATTGCCTTCGACCGCATGATGGCACGCGGTGCCACCACAGAAATCGATGCCGCGTTCAGCAACCCTGCCGGACTGGCATGGACCAATCATGAGGGATGGCAACTGTCGTTCAACTATCAAGGCCCGCAGCAAAACCGCGACATCAACGCCACCTATGGCTCGCCACTGCTTCCCGACACCACACATTACTATCCCGGCAAGGCCACTGCGCCTTTCGTGCCGGCACTGTTTGCCGTCTACAAGCACGACCGCTGGGCAGCTTGGGCCATGATGGGCATCGTGGGCAGCGGCGGCAGAGTGGAGTACAAGGAAGGCATGCCCATGTTCGACGCCATGGTGGCGGCGGCCATCTTGCAACAGAGCGGTGGTGCGCTCACCCCTAAGGTCTACAACATCGAGAGCTACATGAAAGGCAAACAGTACATCTACGGCGCACAAATCGGTGCCACCTACCGCATCGGCGACCACTGGGCCGTGAGCGGCGGACTGCGTGTGAGCTACTACGATGGTTACACCCGCGGACACGTCAAGGCCACCATGAAGGCCAACGCGCAGGTGCTGGCCGACCTGGAGGTGGATGCCGACCAGAAAGGCTGGGGCGTGAACCCCATTCTGGGCGTGGATTACCATTGGAAAAACCTCACTTTGGGAGCCAAATACGAATTCCGCACCAAGCTCAACATTCCCTGCTCCACCTCAACGTTGAAAGATGCCGGCGGCGCGCTGGCAGCCTACGCCGATGGTGAAAAAATCCGCTACGACATGCCGGCACTGCTCACGCTGGCGGCCGGTTACGAGTTCATCCCCGCCAAGCTGCGAGGAGCGTTGGAATTCCACTGGTTTGACGACAAGAACGCCAAAATGGCTGGAGACCGCCAGAAAGCCCTCACCCACGGCACCTATGAGTTCCTGGCCGGATTGGAATGGGACATCAACCGCAAGTTCACCGTGAGTTGCGGCGCCCAACGCACCGACTACGGCCTGAGCGACGGCTATGAATCCAACACCTCCTTTGCCTGCGACAGCTATACCTTCGGCCTGGGTGGTGCATGGAACATCACCCCCAAGCTGCGCATCAACGCATCGTACTTCTGGACGTGGTACTCCGACTTCACCAAGGTCGTTCCCGCTTCCTATCCCAACCCCGGCGGCTACTATGGCACCACCATGAGCGGCACTGAGACCTACAGCCGCACCAACCGCGTGCTGGGCTTAGGCATTGACTACAAGTTCTGACAAGGCACGACAACGCGACGTAAAAAACTCAAACAAGTTTTGGTTTTTTGCTCGCTTAACCGTAACTTTGCACCCGCATTACAGGCTGCCCCTGTAGTTCAATGGATAGAACGGAGGTTTCCTAAACCTGAGATTTGGGTTCGATTCCCAGCGGGGGTACAAATATAATACAACAAAAGCACTAATAATCAATGATTTGCGGTGCTTTTGCTTTTCTTTTACTGGCATATTACTGGCAAAACTATACTTTTAAGGTCATTTTTTGAATCCCTTGAGGTGCTTGCTCGGAGTTCGTCAGCTGCTGCAACATCATCGGGCAAGCTCCCCTTTCCCGCGCGCGTAATGACTTCGGCAAAATCAGGTTTGCCATGTTTATCAACAGCACCCCTAAACAACAAAGTTTGCCGCCCCGGGGGCTTCCAAAGGCATCTTGCCTTTTATACACAATTTCATGAATAATATCATTAAGAACTTTATTAACAATATCATTTAAGGTGTACACCCTTTGTACATGGATTGTACACCCTTTGTACATGGATTGTACACCATGGTGTACATGTACACCTTAAATTAAGGCGGCTTTTTGCCAAGTCTATCCAATACCATGTTTCTTACCTCGCTCACTTTCTTCTTGTAGGCTTCCGCGCCGCATTTTCTATTTTTTTCCACCGCCAAAATCAATTGCTTGAGCTCCATTTTAGTGCTGATATAGTAGCCCCTTTGGTGATAGGAGTACACCGCCATGCCAAAGTCTTCGGCAAGTCTTCTTCTAATTGTGTCCCGCTTCCTTCTTGTGAAGTATCCACTGAGGGCACCACCGCACTCCTTCTTTAGTTCTTTTTCATCACAAAAAGCCTTGTCGCGGCCTACCATTCGGGCAAACAAAAATAAATCATTTGTCTTGCAGTGGGTTTTTCGCCCCAAGATGCTCTTAGCTGCCAAGTAGGCCAGTAATGCTACCTTGTCCGGCTCGGAGATGTTTCTCGACCCGCGGATTTCCCAAAACAATCTTCTTGAAATGCCAGTCCTTGCGCCTTTGTACTTCAAATACACTTCTCCGGAACGCTGGTAATACTCGTATGCATCTGATTTACACTCAAAGCCCAAAAAATCCTCGGCAGTTCTCACCAATTGTCGCACTGGCATTGCATCGCCGTATTTATCCCGTACTTTTTTCATGTACTCATAGGAAGCCCAGCTCAGCATCTTATCGAAAGTTTTCCGCGGCCGATTGATGAAGCCTTCTAAAATAGACACTGGAAAGTTATAGTAGGCAGTTTCATTTTTTGGAAACCACTGATAAGCCTTGTTAGTTACCATTGTTGCGCTCTCTTGTCATTTTTGAAAATGCACAAACCACACTCAAGCCCCACAATCTTGCATCTTTTGGGTCTCTCGGGCGATTTGTGCTGCTTACCGAAGAATGTGCCGGGGGCAGTTTGCCATGCCTTTGTGGGGCATTTCTCGAAGCCGGGGCACTATCACGAAACGCGGCGGGGCAATTACCCGCCATTTGGAAAAATCCCAAAAAAGGAGTAAATTTGCCCCAGTGATTCGGCTTTATTATGCTAATGAAGTCAATCATTTTATAATCCATTTGAAGGGTCTTGCTGTGAAGCATCACCCTTCTTTTGTTCCACATGATATTGCCCACTCTCCACAAGTTGCTGAAGATACTTCATTACTTGTTCCATGTCATTGATATTGCCCATTCCAGCGAAATAGAAAATCACAATGTTAGCCCACTGGTCGGGGGTGAATAATACAACCAAGTCACCAGTGTCACCGGTCACCTTGCCCGATTCGCTGCTGATGCCCAGTGTACCATAACCAATGAAAAGGGGGTACAATGGCACTTGCCAAAGCTGGGTCCTAACTTCAAAAGGTTTGTGTTGCTTCAGGGGTGAATCCTCTACCACCTTGAATCTTCCAAGGAGTTGCCCCACTACTGGGTGCAAAATGTTTCTGCCCTTGCGTTGAACACTGGTTATTTCGCTGCCTTTGCTTATAGAAAGACGATTTGGAAGGGTGCTGCTTCCATGTTGCCAGTAATAGCTGCTGGCTGTGCCTTCCTTGTGCTGGTAGAAGGCCACTTGCATTGATTTGCTAATGAATTCCTTAATCATGATATAATCCATTTTGTTAGTCATTTTTTGCCTTGATACAATGATTCTCCAAGAAGGCTTCGATGTCAGCCCTACGCACATAAATCTTCCTACCAAACTGGCTGAATGGTATCACTCTTTTGTCGCGATAGTCTTGCCATGTCTTTGACGAAACACCAAGCATCTTTCTTGCTTCGGTGCTTTCCAGCCACATGGCATTGATTTCGGTTTCGGATTTGGTTTGCAGTGTGTTCTTCACTTCTTGCAGCAAGCCCTTGATGCCATTCCATTCCGATTCAGGAAGCACCACCAAAGAAGGCACTGCTGTTATTGACGTAGGTTGTGCCATTTGCACTGAAAACAATCAGGGAAAACAATTCACAACATTGTGGCTTGTGTCTGATTGGTGTCGCAAAAGTACTTTCGGTTAATTAGTGTGCCAAAATATTTTGCAGAACATTGAAAGGCTTTTTTCAAGCCCTTTTTATTCCAAAAATGGAACAAAAAAGGCATCTAAAAAGATGCCACTTTGTTCCACTGGTATTTTGCGATTCAATAAGGTTCTTTGAGCCAAAAATCGGCTTCATATTTTATAGCCTGATTATATATGGATTTGATGTAAGATGTTTTTGCAATATTCATTTGCTTTGAGTCATACTTGTCCCAGTCCTTCTTCATGGCTTCATCAATCAATTCAAATAAGTCCATGCAGTCAAAAATACGCCGATAATCTTCATTTCGATGCCATTTGTAATGTCTTCTAATTCTCAAAATAAGCCAGTGTAATTTGCTGTTTTTTGGCGGTTTCCCGGTTAGTATTTTACGGGCCCGCGCGATTGTGCCTTCAATTTGTTTGGGTGTCACCTCCTCTTTGATTTCATTTTCTTCTATAAAATACTCTATATTAGTAGGCTCCTCGCAAAAGTCATCAAAATCATAAGCACTACAAGAATAATAATAGCCCACATCATCAGCAATGCCTTGTTCTTCAGCGAGAAATTGTAATTGTTCCCTAATCCATTCTTCGGCATCTTTGTTGTTTCTCCAGTCCTTCAGGTAGGCTTCGGCTTCCTCAATGGTCATTTGTCGCTGATTCATACCTAATGCCTTATATCTTTCGATAAGGGCTTGCTTAAGGGCTTCCAGTGCTTTTTTACAGGTAATAGTTACTTTGCCAGCTTTCACCGGCTCATTATTGAGGACTGCAAGAAGCTGCTGTGCCAGCTCTATTCTTTCTCTTGCATTTCGCCTTGCTCCCCTACTGACTCCGGTTATAATATCAGCAAAGTCACGCTCGTCACAAGCTGCCGCCTTAAAGCTATCCCACAATTCGGCTTCAAACCTTTCAAAAGGGGTCTTTAATATAAGCCTTGTAAAGTCACCACGCTTGCTGTTTACTTGTTCCAAATCCATAACATATAAATTTGTATGCTTTTGCTATATCATTAAGGGGGTGCTGGTTCACTGGTTGAGGGAAGCCAGCACCGAAGTTATTTCTTCCTCACTCATGCCCTGAATCAATGCAAGAAGCTGGGTTTTCTTGTCGACCGGGCTACCAAATACGGATTCCAGTGCCTTGTCATTCTCGCTGGTGTCGAAGTTACCCATGTAGCCTTCAGTGGTTTGTAGCCTTGAATGTGCCAGCAAAGACTTCACCTTGTTGCTTTCGATACCCTTTTGTGCTGCCACACTTGCAAAAGAATGCCTGCTGATATGCATGGATACTTTTTTGCTGATGCCAGCCTTTGCAGCCAGTCTTTTCAGGCTCTTATTGATAAGGGCATTTTTGGAAGACACTTCTTCAAAAAGTTTTTGCTTCATGTCGCTGGGAAGGGTGTCCCTATCTGCCTGAAGTATGGCACTGGCATAAGTCTTTCGATTGTCCATGAAGGGAAAAATGTAGTCAGTGGGCTTGCTGGCTTCGGTTCGATACATGGCAAGAATGGCTGCTGCTTGTGGCACAAGCTTCAAGTCCCTTGTCTTGTGGTTCTTGCCCATTTGATAGTTAAGCCGGCCACCTTCCACATTCAGCCACCTTAACTGAAGCAAGTCACCCACCCTGATGCCGGCGCAATAATAACTGAAAAGGAAGCAATTCAGGCTGTGCCAGTCAAGACTGCCTTTTTCCGGCTCAAGTGCTTCCAGTGCCTGAATTTCGCTGATATTTAGCTTTTCTTTTTCGGTCTTGATGCCACTAAACCTGAAAACCAAAAAGGGGTCTTTGTCGGGTGTAATGTATCCCAGTTCAATGCTTTTTCTCACCAGCGTTTTGAAAACCTTGAGTACAACAACAATTGTATTTTGGTGAAGCATCTTGCCAGCTTCCTTCGGGCTTCTTGAATTATGAAGGGTGTGAAGGTAGGCATCAAACTTTGTAACAAATTCAGGTGTAATTTCGCTGAAAAGCACTTCTTTCTTGTGCTTCATCTTCTTGTCCATGAAGTCAGCCAGCTTGTTGAGGAAGCCATTATACTTCTTCCAGTTCCTGATGCCGCCAGCTTCAAGAATGGCTTGTGTCCTTTCGGCTGCAAAGCCAGTCATGCCACTGGCATCAATCTTCAGGAAAGTATGCGATTGTTCTTCACCCTTCACCAGCAAAGCAACACTTTCGGCCGTGGCTGCTGATGTTTCCTTCAGTTCCTTGTAACTCTTTCGGGCATCTTCAAGAATGTCGGCTAAAACTTCATTCCAAACCTTGCTGTTAGGCTCACTTTCTCTAATCCAGTTATTACCCTTGCACTTTGCATTGAAGTCTTTTTTGCGGTTCAGGAAGATGTCAGTCTTGATTCTCTTTCGCCGGCCGGCGATTGTGACACACAACAAAATGTTATATTTCTTGTTGCGGTTCGGCTTTGTGTTAAGCTCAAATCGGTAGGTTGCCATATCAAAATCATTTTATAATCCAATGCAAATTTAAACACTTTATTTTTTACTGGCAAATCTACTGGCAAAATTTTCACATTCTATTACATTTTATTTTACTCTATTTCAAAAATAATTATTACCTTTGCGGTGTTTTTCAGGAACTTACAAAATTATGCCAATGTGGCAAATTACTATTTTAGTACCCCCAGCGGGGGTACAATTTATAACTGCAGGGGGGTCCGGCGATTTACGGCACCCCCTGCTTTTTTTGCATCGGCCTTTCTTTAAAATACCGAGGCTGCAATAGTTTTTTCACTTAAGTCGATAAGAAACACAGCCGTGATTCCCGACCAAACTTTTTCTACTGCGTCATCCGGCTTATTTGCCACGCGGCCTAAGGCTTCCCTGGCTTTTAACCACTGGGCAAGACTACTTTTAATATCTTTTCGCAAGTTACAGGCACCATTATACTCCTCAACATATAAGCTGTCGCTTTGTCGGTTGTACATCTCATCATGGTCCTCATAATAAACACTGTCCAGAGCCTGCTTCATACTCTGCTGAAGAAGCGATTCGGCTTGACGAAGGTTACTGCTTGATTGTCCTCTTTTGCCATCAAACAATAGGGCATTCATTTTCTTTTGGTCCTCAATTCTTGAGCGAACAACATCTTGATGGCTCATAAGGCTTGACGGACCCGCTAGCGAGCCTCCCCAAAAAAGCAATCTTGCAATTGTTGACAAATAAGTGGTTAAATCGCTTTCCAAAACTTTCCATTTTGCCATCTCTTCGCGAAGTGCCGCACGAAGGGGCTCGTTCGAAACACGACGACACATTCTTTCGTACATCACCGCTTCGCGATAACGGTCCACGGCAATATCCACATCCAACCCGACGATAGCAGACATTGTCGGCCCACCAGCCATCGGCGCATAAACAGTTTCTATCTCGTTGAGAACCGAATCAATCTTCTGCGCTTCATCCAATCCCTTTGGTGAATGATGGTTATCAAAATAAGCCACAAGTAAGGGATTGATACGCCTGACCTCGCTCATGACCAAGTCGATGTTTTGGGGGACTGTATCACCCATGTGCAACCTCCATAAATATTGAGCCACCTCTACGAGTTCGCCATGCTCACACACGATATTATCGTCGGTCCAAAAGGCTAATGAATCTTTAAGCTCATCATAATTAGAATCGCTTGTTTCGCACACAGTAAGTGAGTCGGCCTGAGTTTTGGGCTTCTTGTTGTCAGTTGGCCTTGAATTGCACGCCGGCAGCACCATGACCGCTATCGTCAGCAGCAAAATACTAATCCTATTCATATTATCCTGTTTTTAAGGGAAGATATTTTTAAGAAGAACAAATTTATAACAAAAGAACTATCGCCACAAATATCATCTTATTTTTCTGATGAAAAATTTTTCTCTTTCAAAGAAGATACCCTCCAAATTAGGCGGCGGCTCGGAAAAACTCGAAGCGAACTTTGGTTTTTCGCTCGCCTTGCACTAATTTTGCCTACAAAATGGCGAAATTAGGCGGCACCTCGAAAAAACATTCAAGCAAGCTTGATGTTTTTCGCTCGGTTTGCACTAATTTTGCAAAAAATTACTGAAAGCGATGAATGACAAGTTTGAAATGGTGGCCAAGACCTTTCAAGGACTGGAGGGTGTGCTGGCCGATGAGTTGAGAGCGCTGGGCGCCGATGAAGTGACTGAAGGACGCCGCATGGTGGCCTTTGTGGGCGACAAGGAAATGATGTACCGCGCCAATTTCTGTTGCCGCACAGCGTTGCGGATTCTCAAACCGTTTCTGAAATTTCACGCCAACAGTGCCGATGACCTCTATGAGCATGTGAAAGAGTTCGACTGGGAACAAGTGCTCACGGTCAACAAAACATTTTCTATCGACGCCACCACCTTCGGCGAAGAGTTCAGGCACTCACGCTTTGTCACCTACCGCGTGAAGGATGCCATCGTCGATTTCTTCAACGAGCGCTATGGCAAGCGGCCGTCGATTCGCCTCACCAACCCTGACCTGCGCTTCGACGTACATATCGCCGGCACCGAAGTCACCATCTCACTCGACTCGAGCGGTGAACCGCTCTACCGTCGAGGATGGCGCGTGGCTCAGACCGATGCCCCCATCAACGAGGTGCTGGCTGCAGGCATCATCAAGCTGAGCGGGTGGGACGGCCAAAGTAACTTTGTAGACCCGATGTGCGGCAGCGGCACGTTCTTGATTGAGGCGGCAATGATTGCGGCCAACATCAATCCAGGTGTATTCCGCAAGGAATACGCTTTCCAGCTGTGGAATGACTATGACGAGGAGATGTTCTCACGTATCTACAACGACGATAGCGGCGAGCGTGAGTTTACCCACAAAATCTACGGCAGCGACATTGAAGGCAAGGCCGTGGCCATCGCACGCGAGAACATCAAAAGCGCCGGACTGGGACGATTCATCGAGCTGGAGCGCCGTGCCATCGAAGACATCACCGAGGCGCCTGAAAAAGGAGTCCTCATCACCAACCCGCCCTACGGCGAACGTCTGGAGGTGGAGAATATCGAGCAACTTTACCGCACCATCGGCGAGAAGCTAAAAAAAGTGTTCACCGGCTATCACGCATGGCTCATTTGCTACGACAAGGAGCATTACGACAAGATTGGGCTCAAGGCTTCGGTGCACTACCCATTGCAAAACGGAGGTTTGGACTGCGAGTTGCGGGAATATGTGATTTTCGACGGCACCTATGACGACTTGCGCAGCCGTGGAGAGACGATAAAGAACGAAGGCTTCCGGGCCAGCGAGGACAAGCGACGCTTGCCACGTCGCGAATTCCGTCCCACCGACGATACCGAAGGCACCGACCACCCACGTCGTGAGTTCGACCGACCGCCACGCCGCCCCTTTGACCGTGGTGCCGACCGCTTTGCCGAGCGGCCACGCCGCCAGCGCGACGAGGAAAATGGAGATCATCCTCGAATCAGGCGCAACGGTGGTGCCGACACCAGGCACAGTGAGGAATACGCCCGACACATGCTGCGCGACAGGCAGCCACGCTTGGGCGCCGACAAAGAGGTGCCCATTATCAAGGGCCGCCGCAAGAGCTGGAAGCGCAAAGATTTGGACGACAACTCCTCCACCCCGCAGCAGTGACCCACCCCGAAAAAATCAACGAGTATTTTAATAGCCGCGGCTTCACCGTGGTGAGTGCCTTGATGCTTGCCATCGCCGCTGGCGTGAGTTTGGTGTTGTCGCCCCCACCCGTTCCCGATGCCGGCAGTGGCATCTTGTTTTCAGCCCAATGGTCGACCATCGATTCGCCCACTGCGTCGGCTTTCCTCAATGTGGCCTGCATCATCGGCATCGGACTTCTTATGCTGGCGCTGAACAAGGTGTTCAACTTCGTGCGCTCCTATACCTTCATTTTTACATCGGTATTTTTCCTGCTTGAAATGTCCACCCCGCTAACGTGCGGCATTTTCAACACCGGCACCACCTTGTGCCTGGTGCTCTTGGGTGGCATCTTACTGCTTTTCTCATCCTATCAAGACAAACATTCGCAGCACAGCATTTTCCTGCTGATGGCTGTGCTGGCCACCTGCAGTCTGTTTCAGTACGCATTTTTGCTGCTCATTCCGGCATTCTGCTTTGGATTTATGTATATGCGTGCCATGAACGTCAAGGGCTTCTTGGCCATGCTGCTGGGCCTGCTTACACCCATTTGGATTGTACTGGGACTGGGCATCGCCCATTTGACCGACTTCAAGCCCTTCGGCATCAATGCCATTTGGGAATCGCTCGACTTGGGACAAATGCGCATGCTAGTTGTGACTGCGGCCACCACCACCCTGCTCGCCATTGTGCTTACCGCCATGAACCTGCTCACCATCATGAACTATCGGCTACAACTGCGAGTGTACAACGCCTTCTTTGTTATGATGAGCGCGCTGGCTATTATAGCCATGTCCATCGACTACAAGGACATGACAGCATTCTTGCCCATCTTGTTCTTGTGCTTGAGTGTACAAGTGGCTCACAGCTACACGCTGAGCACATTCTCACACCGTTATCTATTCATCATCGCCTTGATGGCACTGGCTATCGCCTCGTGCACGGCTCACTTGCTTCAAGGCTGAACCAAGAATTCACCGCACTTGCCTATGATTCACATTGTTGCCGAAAGCCACATTCCCTATCTGCACGGCGTGCTTGAGCCGTGGGCAAGAGTCACCTACTCGCCCGTTATCGACGCCAAGACGGCACACGATGCCGATGTGCTGCTGGTGCGCACACGCACACGATGCGATGCAGCGCTGCTCAACGGCAGCCACGTGCGCTTCATCGGCACCGCCACCATTGGCACCGACCACATCGACATGGATTACTGCCGTCAACACGGAATCACCGTGGCCAATGCTCCGGGATGCAACGCTCCGGCAGTGGCACAGTGGGTGCTTACCGCCATCGGCCGATGGATGCATCTGCGCAACGAGCAGGATGCCAGCCACCTGACACTGGGAGTGGTGGGCGTGGGACACGTGGGCAGTATTGTGGCCCGCTGGGCACGACAATTAGGCTTCAATGTGCTGCTCAATGACCCGCCACGGGCAATGCGCTCACCCGACGAGGCCGAGCTTTTCACTCCCCTGGCACAACTGGCGGCCCGGTGCCACATCATCACTTTCCACACGCCGCTAACAAGCAGCGGTCCGCATGCCACCCGCCACTTATGCGACACGCAGTTGCTCTCTGCCGCTAACAAATGCCGGTTAATAGTGAATGCCGCCCGCGGAGGCATTGCCGACGACCAAGCACTGGCACAATGGCATGGCGACGTGGCAATCGATTGCTGGGAAAACGAGCCACAGCTCAATCCGGCCCTGCTCCACAAGGCAATGGTAGCCACGCCTCACATCGCCGGCTACTCGGCACAAGGAAAAGCACGCGCCACAGCCATGCTGTTACAGGCCTTGAACGCTCATTTTGGATGGCAAGTGCCCGTTCCCGTCATCGACGCACCGACTGCCGGAGCAGAGCATGTGACACTCGACGGCATCATGGCCACCTACGATATCATGGCCGACACCGCAGCACTCCAAGCCCAGCCCGCCAGCTTCGAAATCTTGCGCAACACCTACCACTTGCGCAGTGAGGTGTGTGACTTATTTCAGCCAACTGATAGCAAGTAACGTTAATGCGAGTAAACATCAACTGCAATTTCGCGGTTTATTCCTTGTTCGAGCGACAAGAGTGTCTCAGTGCGTGCCACACCCGGGATATTCTGAATGTAATTGTTGATTAAGTGCATCAAGTGGGCATTGTCGCGTGCGTACATCTTGATAAGCATGGTGAACCGGCCTGTGGTGCAGTGACATTCCACCACTTCAGGAATTTTTTCAAGTTCAGGTAAAACACTGCCGTACATTGAGCCACGCTCCAGTGTCAACCCAATAAAATTACACACATTATAGCCCAGCGCAACTGGGTCTACCCGATAGCCCGACCCAGTGATAACCTTAAGCTCTATCATACGCTGAATGCGCTGATGAACAGCCGCACGCGACACACCGCAAGCCATCGCAACGTCTTTCGATGGAATGCGGGCATTTTGCATGATTATTTCAAGGATTTTTTATCGAGCGAATCTATTTGTACCATGATTATTGTTTCTATTATTATGCAAAATTACAAATTTCTTTTTAAAGGCACTACTATTTTTGGTAAATTTTCGGCAAAATAAACCTACTGAAAACAATAATCAAACAAACGAGTGGTGATGGGTGGCGCATCCCTTCAGGTGAGAGCTACACGTCGCCTCGTTTGAAGGTTTTTTTTCATTTGCTGCGGTGCTCGATATGGAGAGCAATAAGCCAAATCAGACAAAACTGCGCAAAGTGTCACGAGAAAAGAACTTTGCGCCGTCAATATCTTTATTGAATCTGTTACGGAACTATTTTCTTGAGCGTAAGGCGCTGCAAGCGGCCCTTCCCGTCGGTACGGGTAAGCACCACGTTGCGGCTGCCACGCTCCACCATGGTGAAGCGGTTGTCTGCATCGAGCAGCTCGCTGAAGTCGACATAGGCCACCTTGGCATCGGGGAAGGTGATGGTGAGCACATCGCCATCTTCACTCCAGCGGCCATAATTCTCAAGGTTATCAGTGTGCTGTTCATCCACTTTTCGCACGCAGAACACGGTGCTTTGGAATTGAAAGAAGTATTGGCCATGATAGTCGGCCAGTGTGGTGCCGTCGAGTTCAATACGCTCCACGTTCCATGTGCCGAACCAAGAACCGATGTCGCCATTATTGTGTGTGCAGCCGGTGGTCAGCACCACCAGCAACGCTATGCTGAAGAGTTGTGTGAGATGTTTCATCATTTACCAAGTGTGAAATTTCCGTGATAAGTAATTGACAGCAGGGCGCCGGTGTTGTCGCCCATCATATTGCCGCGGTCCAGCGCAAACTGTGCACGCGCTTCCAAGCCCGGCACACGAGCCGGCTGGTAACGGGCCTCGACGAGCATTGAGGTTTCATGAACGCCCTCGGCTCGGGGAAAGAAGGGTGTGCCCCAGGCCTTCCGATACGACACCAATGCCCGGTAGTGCCACTCGCTGTTCAGGTCGCCCTTGAACCCCACGTGGAAAGCACGCAGCAAGTTGTCGGTGTAGCGCAGGTAGCCATCCAGGTTATAAAGAGGGGCCTTGACCATCGGCGAGCCGATTGACTGACCGTGGTTCTGGTAACCATTGTAGGTATAGTTGTTGTAGTAATCGTCGGCACCAGTGGCTTTGTCGGTGAGCGGAGTACCCTCATGGTCGCGGGGAGCCCAGTGGATGTGACCACTTTGGTTGGTGAGGTCTAAGTATTCCACCACTACACCGCTCACCACCGATGGCCGCCCCGTGGTAAACTCCAATCCCCACAGACCGTCGAATCCATTCAGCATACCAATACCCGAGCCGTCCTCCCAGGGACTTTGGTAATAGGCACGCAGACGATTGCCATTCTTGAAGCGGTAGGCACCTATGATGTCCCATGAGCCAATATGGTTTCCCTCCACAAAGTCGTCGCCCCGGTTTCCGCCACCACTGCCGGCGATGAGCGCACGCCAAAACGCCTTGGCGTCGGTTGCCATCTCCAGGCGCGACTGCTCCACACCCTTGTCGTAGCGCACAACGGTGCCACCAAACTGGCATGCAGCCTGTCCACCGATAGTGAACACAAAGGGCTTGGTGGGATTGGTGCGGAAGTAGATGTTCTTATAATTGTACCAATAGCGGGTAGTCACAAAACTGTTGAGGTAATTGTAATGATTCTCAAGCCAATGGCCATCGGCAAACTTGTAGTAACCAATCTGACCGGCGATTTGTACCCATCCCTTTGTGAAGGGGATATTTTGAAAATTGACAAATCCGGCTGCAAACCCCGCTCCCGGGCGCGCATTGCCACTCATCACCAGGTCACCGCTGGTCAGGTCGTTGAGCAGAAAGGGCGACTGCTGCTGTTTCTGCCCCAGCAAAAGGAACACCCCGCGATATTTTCCCTCGGCATAGGCTTGTTGCAACCAAAAACGGGCCGGATGTTGACGATTGGCCACCATGCCGTCAGCAACCGTGTAGCGCAAGTAGTCGGTGCCCGACGAGTAGCCGCCCCACACCTCGGCGCCGAAACCATATGACAACCTGCGGGTAGTGTCCATCGTGTGCCACAGTGCTGCTTGTACCAGCGCCGACTTGGCCTGTGTGAGAGTTCCGCCACGGTTGGCAGCCATATAATGCGGTGCGAAATCACCTCCGCCTGCATTGGCTGTGAACGAGGCCTCATAATCAATTTGCACCTGAGCCTGCATGGTAAGAACCGCAAACAGACTCAATGCCACAGGGACTCTACTGAAAAATTTTCTCATCTTATTCGTTATTTTTTTTATATGTTCGGATATGTCGGTTCTTTTTTTCGTCGGTGATTTCATCAATTTTGAAGAAAATGCTGCTTTCCTCCACTTCGCCAAACTCATGATTGATGGCCGTGCCACACATACGCATGGTGGGCGACAGGCTCATGTAGGCATTGACCAATGGAGGGATGTTGATGCCATGTTGCCGCACAAAGGCGTTGAGGCGCCGATAGTCCTCCTTGAAATTGTCGCCCACAAAATAATCACGCAGTTGCGGGTCATCGTTGCCTGTGTCGGCCAGTGGCTCGATGGGGGTCACCAGCGCATCAGGGTCGGGAAAATACAGATTCAGGAAATAGAGCAACATATTGCGGCATGCGCGGTCGTAGGCGGGATACATGGTCATCTTGCCGAAGAGGTACAACACCTGTGGATGAATGATGGTGAGGGCTCCAAGCCCGTCCCACAGGTTGTCGAGGGCATAAATGGCTTTCACGCCGGCCCTGGTGGACTGGTACTCCAAGCGCACAAACGACCGTCCTAACTCAATGGTGCGAGGAAGCAACTCGTTGACAAACCGCTCCGAGAAACGGAACATGTGGGCAGTGGCCATGCGTGGCACCCCGGCGACAATGCGCACATCGCTGCCCAAGATATAACGATAGGCCCCCACGATTTCTCGACGATCGGGATTCCACACGAGCAACTGTCGGCAGGGCGGGTCCATGAGGTCGAACTCGTCGATGTCACATTCCTTGCCGGTTCCTCCGCCGGCAGCCCTGAAAGAAATCTCGCGCAACCGCCCAATCTCACGCATCACATTGGGTGCCGAGTGGGCGTCGACAACGTAAATCTCGTTACCGGCTTTGTTGGTTTTGCGCAACAGGCGCTCGGGCGTGAGCTCGGCCTCAAGCAGCCTCACATCAATGGGGTCAATTATCTGTTTCATGGCTGGAGGATTTGAGGTTTGCCAATTGATAGACCGCCTGCCGCACGCGCTCGGTTTCCTCGCGCGGATAGGCAGCATCGAGTGTGTCGCATGCGATAGGCTCACCCACCGACACACGCAGTGTGGTGCCGCGCAACTTGAGCATTTCGTGTGGCAGAAGTATCATCTCCACGTTAAATTTCATTCCCAAGCGGACACGCCAGCGGGCCAAGCGATAGAAAAGAGCCGAGTTTTTAGCGTCGACGTACACCGGCACAAGGTCGCGCTTGTGCGACACGGCGTGTGTGACGATGAATTTTGACCATGTCAGGTCGGCGATGGAGCCATCATCCATTTTGCGCGAACATAATCCGGCCGGGAACGTAATCATCTGGTTGGAGCCGGCATATTGCCGCTCGATTTCAGCGGCTGCCTGACGCGATTGTCTTCCGTACTTGTTCACCGGCAGGAATATTCCGGCAAGCGGCTTCACCGCCATGAGCAAGTCGTTGACCAAGAATCGTATATTACCCTGGTGGCGGTCGCCCAAAAGTTGTATGAGCGCCATCCCGTCGAGCCCGCCCAACGGATGGTTGCTTACATAGATGTAACGTCCGTCCGCCGGCACCTGCTCCAATCCATGCGCCTCGACTTTCACATCCAAGTAGTCGAGGGCTGTGCGTGCCGCCTCCACACCCGTTTTGTCGCCGATGCGTCGCAATATCTCGTTCAGTTCATCCTGATGGATGATGCGTGCCAACCAGCGCACCGCAAATCCCGGTATCCATCGAGAATATTTGGGCGCTTTGCTGCGTAAAACTTCACGCACATCGATATGTAGAGCATCGCCTGACATAAACATTTCTTTAGCAAAAGGCAAAGTTAAGAAATTTTCACAGAAGGTCATCACTTCAAGCCCACAAAATTTGTTTTACGGCACGAAAAGTAATAATTTTGCAACATGATTGCCAGTAAAAAAGCCTCTATGGCCCTATGGACAACAATGGTATTAGCCATTGTTGCACTTGCCACAGCCGCGGCCTCAATCTTTGCACCTGATGACGCCGCACGCATCATCGCGGCCCTGCTGGTGGCCGGAGCGGTGCCCATGCTGGTCTACGGCCGTTGCCGCAATGCCTCGGCGGGAGGCATGTGGGTGTTGCTGGTACTCTGGGGATTCATGGCAATGGTGGGCGTGATGCAACTGCGGGAATGGTGCCTGATGCCCACTTTCTCGTTCGACAGCCCCGATTTGAAAAGCGATGCTGGGTGTTACTACAACTGGGCAATCCACCACTACAACGGCAGCGTCCCCGAGCCAAAGAGCATCGTCTTCAAGGGTTTTCCCCTGCTCATGACACTGCTATTTCATCTGTTGGGACCCAACGTGCTGTGGCCCCTGACTATGAACATGATGTTCACACTGCTGGCAGTGGTGGTGGGAGGCCAAGCGTGCTGGCGTCTGTTGCATCCTGTCGTGGACTACAAGGGGTCGTTCACAAGCACGCTGGCCATGGCAATGACCGGCACGCTGATGTACTATGTGTCGCAAGGGCTGGCTATCCAAAAGGAGGCTTCTATCTATCTGGGCATGGCGCTCACCACCTATGTGCTGGCCGGCATGGCCAAGCATGCCGACGACCGCTGTAGGCTGACGCTGCGCGACGCCTTGCTTTTTGGACTGGGCTGCATTATCATGGGATTTGTGCGCACCACATTTCTTTACTGCACCTTTGTGGGCATCGGACTGATGACGGCGGCACATCCGCGCCTGTTGTGGCGCAAGGGGTGCATACTCCTGACTATTGCGCTGGCAGCTTTCACCGCAGGCAACATGCATGCGCTCTACTCGCTGGAGCAGCACATGGTCATCATGGAAGGCAGTGGCGCCATGAGCCGGACTTTTCTCACCGGTCATGGACCTTCAGCTCCCTATATGATGTTGCTGGGTCCGTATTTTTCCTTCTCGGTGCTGCACCGACTGGCCCTGCTGCCATTTGTCATGTCGGTTCAATTCTTCATTCCGTTTCCGTGGACCTATAACAACTTTGACTTCTTGCGGCTATTCCTGCGGATGGCGTGGGGATGGTACATCATAGGTGGCATCGCGCTGTTCTACTACCTGTTCCTGTCGTGGCGCCGGCCTGTGAAGCTGGGAGTATGGCCCTGGCTTCCCGTGGTGCTTTTTGCCGGCATCGCCTATATAATAGGCGGCTCGGTGAACCGCTATGTGCTGCCCATCGAGCCGTTGTTTGTCCCCGTGGCGGTGTATGTGGTGTGCTTGCTGCGCCAGGGGTTGTTTCGCAAGCCTTTTGCCGCTTGGGCGGTCTTCTTTGTGGCGGTGGTGGTTGTGACGCTTGCGGTGTGTCACCACATTCAAATCGAGTATTTTGAATCGCTCGATGCCTACTACCGCTCGCTCATGCCTTAGTAAACCACCGTTCCTAAATTCTCGCCGGCAATGACACGGCGCAGATTGCCTTTCACGTCCATGTTAAACACATGAATGGGCAAATGGTTGTCGCGAGCCATCACCGTGGCGGTCATGTCCATCACCTTGAGACCACGGTTGTAAATCTCGTCGTAACTGATGCGGTCGAACTTGGTGGCCGTGGGGTCCTTCTCGGGGTCGGCAGTGTAGATGCCATCCACGCGTGTGCCCTTGAGCATCACGTCGGCCTCAACTTCAATGCCACGCAGGGTGGAGCCGGTATCGGTTGTGAAGTAGGGGCTGCCCGTGCCGCACGACATAATGGCCACCTTGCCTTGCTTCATGGCTTCGATGGCACGCCACTTGCTGTAATGCTCACCGATGGGAAACATGTTAATAGCCGTGAACACTTGTGCGGGTTGTCCCATATCCTCGAGTGCCGAAGCCAGTGCCAGCGAATTGATGACCGTGGCCAGCATTCCCATTTGGTCGCCCTTGACGCGGTCAAATCCTTGTGATGCGCCCTTGAGGCCACGGAAAATGTTTCCGCCGCCAATCACAATGGCCACCTGCACGCCCGCCTCCACGATTTCCTTGATTTGCTCGGCATAGTCATTCACCCGCTGCGGGTCAATTCCATAGCCTTGGCTGCCCATGAGCGACTCACCACTGAGCTTGAGTAGAATGCGCTTGTAGATTGTTTTCATGTGTTGTTGTTTGATAAGGTGTTTGTACAAAAACGGTTGGAACAATCTTAAATTGGCTCCAACCGTTCTTTGTCGTTTAAAAAACTATTATTTACCGGCAAGTGCGTTAGCTCGCTCGATATATTTGTCCACGTTCACGCGGTAGTTTTGCGTATAAGCGGGATAATTGTCTTTCACTTCCTGATAGATAGCAGCCTCCTCGGCATACTTTTTCTGGCTATGGAGCACCGTTGCTTTTTTGAGCATGAACATGGGTGCATACATCTCATTGCCATTGGCATAGCTGATAGCTTTGTCGAAAGCGGCAACAGCCTTGTCGAGCTGCTTGAGATTCACATAGCAGTCGCCCAGCAGCGACATGGCAGCCGGAGCCACGATGTTGCCCTCGGGGTCGTATTTCTCGAGATACTGAGCTGCCTCCTTGTACTGGCCTTTCTGATAGAGCAGGATGGCGGCTTTGAGCGCAGCACGCTCAGCAGGCTTGTTGCTGAAGGCGTCGGCCACCTTCTGATAGCCCTTGAGAGCCTCATCGGTGTTGCCCTGCAACTGCTCCAAATCGGCACGGCCAATCTGGTCGGTAGCCTTCTGGATGTTCGGGTTGCGGATACCATAGATGTATCCCACTGCCAGCAGCACCAGCACTGCGATGATGCCCACTGCCCAATAAATGTACTTCTTGTTGTCCTCCATTCGCTGCGCAGCCGTCGAGAGCGACTCATTCACCTCCTCGAGTGTGGTGCGCACATTTTGATTTTGTTTTTTTGCCATTGTATAATTGTTACTTTTAGTTTTTGCGTAATTTTCAACGTGCAAAAGTAATAGATATTCTTAAAATAAGAAAACAAATCCCCAACAATTTTTCGAAAACTTGCCTTTTGCACCTCCAAAGGGCTGCTTTTGGGCGCACACAGAGCAATAACGGGATTTTTAGCCGAATGAAATTTGGAAAACAGCGCCGAAAGTGCTAACTTTGGGAAAATTTCAGTTATTCATCACGGCCACCCGAGCCCAAGTGCACAACGGGAGCCTTAAAAACAACGAACCATACCATGAGCAGTAAAATGAAGTTTTGCCTAAACATCCCCACCCGTCTTATTTTCGGTGCTGGGGAACTCAACCAATTGTCGACTTTGCCATTGCCCGGGAAAAAGGCACTGATTGTCATCTCGTCGGGCACTGCCATGAAGCGTTATGGCTACCTCGACCGGCTCCAGGCCCAGCTGGCCAAAGCCGGCATCGACAGCGTCACTTTCGACAAAATTTTACCCAATCCCATCGTTGGTCATGTGACCGAAGGAGCCGAGCTGTGCTTGGCCGAGCATTGCGACTTCGTCATCGGCATGGGTGGTGGCAGCAGCATCGACAGCGCCAAGGCCATCGCCATTGTGGCGGCTGGAGGTGGAACTTTCTGGGACTATGTGCATTGCGGCACTGGCGGCTGCAAGCCCATCAATCGCGCTCTGCCCATTGTGGCCATTCCCACCACTGCAGGCACGGGCACCGAAGTGGACCTGTGGGGTGTAGTCACTAATGAGGCAACTCAAGAGAAGGTGGGATTCGGCAGCACGCACATCTACCCCACCCTGGCCATCGTCGACCCCGAGCTCATGCTCACCGTGCCCCCGCTGCTGACCGCCTATCAGGGATTTGACGCATTTTTCCATGCAGCCGAGGGCTACATCGGAAAGGCACACACCCCCATCAGCGACCTCTACGCCCTGGAGGCCACCCGCTTGCTCTATAAATATCTGCCTGTGGCAGTCAACGACGGAAAAAACTTGTGGGGACGTATCAAAGTGGCATGGGCCAGCACACTGGCCGGCATGGTGGAGAGCACCAGCAGTTGCATCGGGCAGCATGCATTAGAGCACGCCATGAGCGCCTATTACCCCGAGCTGCCCCACGGTGCTGGACTGATAGCGCTTTCTCACACCTACTTCAAAACTTTCAAAAACGATGCCATGAAGCGCTACATGAAGATGACCGAGAAAATGACGCAGGCCAAGAGCGCACGGCCCAGCGACTTCCTCGATGCACTGGAACGAATGAAACGGCAGTGTGGTGTCGACGACATCAAACTGAGCGACTGGGGCATCCAGCCATCCGACTTTGAGCGCTTCGCCGACAACGCCATTGCCACCGGCCAAGCGATGCTCGACCTCGACCCACGCTTCCTTAACCGACACGAAATCATTGACCTTTACGCCGAGGCCTACCGGTAATGGCCACCACACACTACAAGGCAGAAACAGCATGAAGACAAAACGACCCATCACTGAACTAAAACTGAACGACATCCCCTCCATTTCGACCAAGATGCGTTATTTTGACGGCGAAATTTATTTTGCCGACAACATCAACTCGGTCCAGGGGCTGGCCAAAGAGTTCAAAGTGAATTTTATCGTTTTTGTCTTCTGTCTGAAGGGGGCTTTCACACTCAAGCTCGACCAGCAGCACTATACACTGAAAGCATGCGACGGGCTCTTTGTCGAGAATAACACCATTGTCGAGGTGGGTGACTTGTCGGACGACCTGTCATGCAAAATTTGCGCCTTTAACACCGACATGGGTTTCAGTTTCATCAGCAAGAGCGCGTTTCGCGCCATCATGCAGATTCAGCAGAATCCCGTCATCCACTTCACCGACGAAGAGATGACACTCATGCTTAAATACTACGAGCTCCTCGACTTCAAAATGTCGAACGCCTCACTCAGTTCGGGCAAGGAGGCCGTCACTAACATCATCAAAGCCTACGGCAATGACTTGCTGGCATCGGTGAACAGGCACTTGAACGCCGACGAGAGCAGCATGCTCCGCCAGGGCGACAAGCTATTCCGCAAGTTTGTGCTCATGCTTGCCGACGAGGCTCATGAACGCAGTGTGAAGAGCTACGCCGACGAGCTGTGTGTCTCGCCCAAGTACCTCACCAGTGTGTGCCAGCAGCATGGAAACAAAACAGCCAGCCAAATCATCGCTATGGCCGTGACCAGCCGCATCAAGCAGCTACTGCTCTACAGCGACCTCTCCATCAAGGAGATTGCTGCCGAGCTCCACTTCGACAACCTCTCGTTCTTCGGGAAATATGTAAAAAAACACCTCGGCGTTTCGCCCAATAATTACCGAAAGGCCAACGGTTACGGACGCTGAGAACCAATCATTAACGGCAGGCCGGCAGCACTATGATTGTGTTGCCGGCCTGATTGTTATCGCTCATCAGGACTAATAGCTTAAGCCCCAAAGTTGATGGTTCCGCTGGTCGATTTCTTGGGCTGAGCCACACGGGGTGCCTCGGCGGCCTTTTCCTCCTTGATGGCTGCCGACTGCTGCATCTCACGGATGGCCGATTTGGTTTCGGGCTTGCGACCGTATGTGGGATTGCGGTCAAACATATCGATGATTTCATCATTGTCCACATCCTCTTGCCGCAAAATAATGTACTGCGCCTTGGCCTTGTCCTGAACCATGCGGTTGAATGCTTCGCTACCGTACTCCTCCTTCATGCGCGCTTCGGCATCGGCGAGGGGAGCAGCGGGGCCTGCCACAGCAGGCTCAGCAGCCATTTTGACCTTGACGGGGGCTGCAGGAGCCTCTTCGCCCAACGACACATTGAAGCCGGCGGCCAGCACCGTGATTTTGATACGGTCGTCGAGCGTGCGGTCGTGGGTGACACCTGTGATCACGTCCACATCCTCGCTAAAGTTGGCCATGAAGGCCTGCAACTCGCTCAACTCGGAAGCGTTGAAGGGATTGGAGCTGTCGGGGTTGTAGAAAATGTCAATGAGGATACGGCGCGAACCGTACACATCGCGGTTCTTGAGCAGCGGCGACTCCAGCGCGTCGTCAATAGCCTTGGTGACACGATGCTCGCCCTCGCCATATCCGCAGCTGATGATTGCCACGCCGCCGTCGCGCAAGGTGGTGTTCACATCGTTGAAATCGAGGTTGATTTTTCCCGAGGCTGTGATTATCTCGCTGATGGAACGCGCGGCAGTCGAAAGCGTGTCGTCGGCCTTGCCGAAAGCGTTATCAAAGTCGAGGTCGGGATAAATGTCAATGAGTCGCTGATTGTTGATGATCAGCAACGCATCGACGTATTTGCTCATCTCGTCGGCTCCGGCCAGAGCCTTCATAATTTTTTTCTGTCCTTCAAAGAGGAAGGGGATGGTCACGATGCCGATGGTGAGCATGCCCTTGTCCTGAGCGATGCGCGCCACAACAGGAGCAGCTCCTGTTCCGGTGCCGCCACCCATACCGGCCGTGATGAACACCATCTTGGTGTCGTCATCGAAGAGCGATGCAATTTCATCGGCACTCTCTTCGGCTGCCGCACGGGCCAGTTCGGGCTTGTTACCCGCTCCCAACCCCTTGGTGGTGTTGGGGCCGATAAGCACCCTGTTGGGCACCGGCGAGCCGTTGAGCGCCTGCCGGTCGGTGTTAAGTACAACAAAGGAAACCCCTTCGATTTTCTGGGCATACATGTGGTTGATGGCATTGTTACCGCCACCACCCACGCCCACCACCTTGATGATGGTCGGCATCTTGTTGAAGTCGTCCTCGAAGCCCGACGTTGCGTCTATGTTGGCTAAAATGTTATTGCTGTCTTGCATAGTCATTAGGTTTTTAAATTGAAAAACTTGATTATATCGAGTGGAGGACGTTTGTTATTCGTCGGTTTCCTCATCTTCAGTGAAAAATTCTTGTGCCTTGGCCCTGAGCTTATCGATAAAACTACGTTTTTTCGGCTTGCTGGGTTCGGGCCTTTCGGGCACGACAGGTTGCTCGGGGACAGCCTGTGGCACCACCGGGCTTTCGTAGGAGTGACGCTCCACGCAGGTTTCGCCGTGCGGCATCATCTCGGCTGCACGCGCCAGCAGGGAGAACACTTGGATATACTCCGGCTTGTTGATGGCGTGGTTGGTGATATTGAGCGACTGGGGATACTGTCCTAATCTGACCTTTATCTTGAGGATTTCCTCAACCTTCTGCGCCAGTCCGGGCATGGCCACGGTGCCACCGATAAGAACAACCGTGCGAATGTCGTCGTCGTTCATGCCCGCATACTCTATTTGCTGCTTGATGTTGGCAATAATCTCGCCCACGCGCGCCGAGATATAGTTCGACGCATCGCTGCTTTTCACGCCCTCGATGTCGATGATGTCCACATTGTTGGGGTCGAGTGGATTATTGATGTTTTTCTTCACTTGCTCGGCCGTTTCCTCGAGCACGTTGGCCCCGTTCATGATGTCGCGGGTGATGTTTCGTCCACCCATGGGCAGAGTCATCAGGTAGGTCAACGCCCCACCCTTGTAAATCGACACCGTGGTGGTCTCGGCTCCGATGTCGACCAGCATCACGCCCAGCGAAATCTCACTGTCCTTGAGCACCTCGCGTCCCACCGCCAGCGGCGTGACGATGTAATCACGGGCCTTGATGCCAAAACTCATCACGCGGTCCAGATTCAACTTGAGTTGCGGCTTGGCCACAATCAAATTGGCCTTGATTTTGATGGACGAGCCAAACTGCCCCACGGGCTCGGTGGTCTCGGCCTTGTCGACGTAATAGGCGCATGGCACGATGTCGATGGTCTCATATGACTTCACCTGCTTGCGTGCCGCCTCGCGGATAATGGATGTGATGGTTTCTTGTGTAATCGACTTCTGTGAATCCAGCCCGCGGTTTTCCTCGGTCATCTCACTGTGCAGCGAGCGTCCGCTGATGCCCACAAACACCTGTGTCACACGGCCGTCGATGCTTCGCTCCAGCTCATGAATGATGCGATTGATGCTGCTCTTGATGTTTTCCACATTCTGCACACAACCATATCGCACACAGTTCGACAGCCTCTCCTCGGCCAGATGGTTGACCGAGATGAGTCCTGACGCTGATTTCTCGGCGATGGCACCCACTATCTTGGAACTGCCTATCTCCAGTGCTACTATATATTGGTTCTGTTCCATAAGTATTGGTATGTTATTTAATTGTTTTTCGGTTTTTGCTTCTTATCGATGGCCAGTGTGGGCTTCTCGTCACTCACGGCCATGGTTTGCTCATCAGGCATCTGCTCGTCGTCTTCGGGGTCGTAGGCCAGTTCCACCTTCACCGCCTTCTGACGCTTGGTGGCCACTACCTGGTGACTCCACTTCACCGATATGGTGTCGTAGGTTTGCCACCCTTTCTCGGGCAGGACTTTGCTGTAGAACAACTTCAGTTTGGCAAATTTTGTGGCAACGTCGGTCACCGGGCCCATGTTCACCACATGGCCGTAGATGCCGGGCACCACAAAGACGTTGTTGCTGTCGGCCACGCTGTACATCGTCACAAGCGAATGCAGCAACGAGTCGCGCTCCACAAAGTCGACCATGGGCATGAGTCTCGTGGCCGGATAGGCGGCGGTGAAGTGTCCCTGCACCACCGGCACATCGGCATGATAACTCGCTGTGGCCGTCATGCGCTTTCCGTCGCGGTTCACATAGTAGGAGTCATTGCCGTCGAAAACGCGCAACACCGGCACCAGCTGGCTCACCTTGATGGTCACCACGCCTTCCTGGCCTTTCACGCAGTCCACTTTTTCCAAATACTCCGACCGTCGCAGCTTCTCTTCGACAAGGGTGGCATCGATATCGTTCATCGACTTCCCTTTCATGGTGATTCCTAGCTTGGCCAGTTCGTCGAGCACTCCCTGCTGCGTGACAAAGACCGAGCTGTCGGCATTCTCAATGACCACGTCCACACGCTGGCACACTTGCGTGTGTGCCTTGTGGCGCGCCCACAAGATGCCGGCCACAAGCAGGCCCGCAAGCACAAGCAGCAGGATATTTTGGACCAAGTGCTTCATTGCTGTTGTTTCTTCACTTCATGGCAGATTTGAGGCAGCAAGTCGACCACGTCGCCTGCTCCCACTGTCAATAAAACGTCAAAGTTAAGCAAATGAATTGATTTTATCAAATTTTCTTTGGTGTAAATGTTTTTTACCGGGCATGTCGCCTTGTCGAGAATGATTTGCGACGTCACGCCCTCAATGGGCAATTCGCGTGCCGGATAGATGGGCAGCAGCAGCAATTCATCGGCCAGCGAGAGCGCGCGGGCAAAGTCGGGCGCGAAATCACGGGTGCGGGTGTAAAGATGCGGCTGGAAAATCACCGAGATTTTCCGTCCGGGATACAGGTCGCGCACGCTGGTGATGCTGGCGGCAATCTCGCTGGGATGGTGCGCATAGTCATCGATAACCACTTTGCCGCGGGGGCCGGGTTCTTTGAGCCAGAACTCGAAACGGCGCTTGGCGCCCATAAACGATGCCATGGCGCGGCGCATATCGTCGGCCGGCACTTGCACAAGGCGGCAAGCCGCCATGGCCGCGACAGCATTGTCGATGTTGATGTCCACAGGCACTCCCAGACTTATATCGGTGATGGTTTCCCAGGGGGTCACCAGGTCGAAAACGATTTCACCGCCACCCTTGCGGATGTGCGAAGCATGAAAATCGCCGGCATCGCGGCCATAGGTGTAGGTGCGCACATCGCCACCCAAGCGGGGCACCAGTTTCAGGCCTGTGTGCACAATGAGCGCGCCACCGGGCCTAATCAGCTCGGTAAAGTGGGCAAACCCTTCGAGATAATTCTCCTCGGTGCCATAGATGTCGAGATGGTCGGGGTCGGTGCTGGTAATTACCGCCACATAGGGGCGCAAGTGGTGGAACGAGCGGTCGAACTCGTCGGCCTCGATAACCGAGTAGGGGCTGGTGTCGGACAGCAGGAAATTGCTGCCATAGTTGCGTAGCACGCCTCCCAGAAAAGCATTGCAGCCCACTCCCGACTCGTGGAGGATGTGCGCTGCCATGCTCGAAGTGGTGGTTTTCCCATGCGTGCCGGCAAAACAAAGTCCCTGGCTATGCTCGGTGACGATGCCCAGCAGCTTGGCGCGCTTCACCACCTCAAACCCGCCGTTGCGGAAGAAGGTCAACCCCCGATGGTCGGACGGCACGGCCGGCGTATAGACCACCAGTGTGGTGCGCGGGTCGCGGCAATACTCGGGAATGAGTGCGGGGTCTTCGTCGAAGGCGATTTCCACACCTTCGGCCTGGAGAGCCCGCGTGAGGTCCGATGGCGTGCGGTCGTATCCGGCCACACGCTTGCCCTTGGCCAGAAAATAGCGTTCCAGGGCAGCCATGCCGATGCCGCCGGCACCCACAAAATATAACGATTCGAAATTGTTCATTTATTTTTCGTTTGAATGATTGATAATTTTCTCCACTTGGTCCACGATGGCCTCGGCCGAATGGTGCAGCGCCATGCGCGCCACATTGTCGCTGAGCGATGCCAGCAGGTCATCGTCGGCCACGGTGGCAAGCATGGTGGCGGCCAACTGCTCCACGGCATCCACGTCACGCACCATGATAGCCGCGCTGCGGTCCACAAGGGCTTGGGCGTTTTTGGTCTGGTGGTCTTCGGCCACGTTGGGCGACGGCACCAAGATTGCCGGCTTGGCCAGCAGTTGCAGCTCACTGATGCTGCTGGCGCCGGCACGCGACACCACCAGGTCGGCCGCGCGATAGGCCATGTCCATGTTGGTGACAAAGGCCATCTGCTTCACATTGGCGGCCTTCGAGGCCTCAAGGGCACGGCGGCACTCGTAGTCGTAGATTTTTCCTGATTGCCAAATCACTTGCACCTGTGGATGGGCCGCTATCGTTTCCAGGCTTGACATGATGGCGTTGTTCACAGTGCGCGCTCCCAGGCTTCCGCCCACAATGAGGATGGTGCGTTTGCCGGGGTCGAGGCCCATCGCCTCGCGCGCTTGCTCGCGTGTGGCCGTGCACTCCAGCAGATTGCGCCGCACGGGGTTGCCGGTCATGACAATGCGGTCGGCAGGGAAAAACCGCTCCATACCCTCGTAGGCCACACAGATGGCCTTCGCCTTCTCGGCCAGCAACTTATTGGTGACACCGGCGTAGGAGTTCTGCTCCTGAATGAGCGTGGGTATGCCTCGCTTCTGGGCGGCCTTGAGCATGGGGCCGCTGGCATATCCGCCCACACCGATGGCGATGTCGGGGGCAAAGTCGTTAAGGATGTCGCGGGCCATGCGCATGCTTTTGAACAATTGCCACAGCACACGCACGTTGCGCCAGGGGCGCTTGCGGTCGAATCCGCTCACCGGCAGGCCCTTGATTTCATAGCCCGCGGCGGGCACACGCTCCATCTCCATTCGCCCCAGCGCTCCCACGAAGAGAATACTGGCGTCGGGATAACGGCGACGGATTTCATTGGCTATCGACAGGGCGGGGAAGATGTGACCTCCTGTACCGCCTCCACTCACTAATGCTTTCATCACTTCCACACGTTTTTGATTATTTGCGTCGGGTTCTCGGCATCCAGCCCTTCGGGCAACGGCATGTCGTCGACTTTCTTATTCGGATTGTTGTAATTGGCGATGGTGCGGCTCACACTCAGCATCACCCCGAAGGCCACGCTCATCACCACGATGGACGTTCCGCCCTTGGAGATGAGTGGCAGCGGCTGCCCCGACACCGGGAACACACCCACATTGATGGCCATGTGGAACAGCGCCTGATAGGTAATCAACGACGCCATGCCGATGACCAGCAACGATGGCAGCACGCGCTTGCTGCGCCGCACTATCATGGCCGCGCGCGCAAGTAGCCACAGGTAAAGAATGAGCACAAACATGCCGCCCAGCACACCGGTTTCCTCGATGATGATGGAATAAATATAGTCGCTGAACGCCAGCGGCAAACGGCTGCACTCGCGCGAATTGCCCACACCCACGCCCACCAGACCGCCATGAGCTTGCGCCATGCGTGAGAACATTTCCTGCTGGTTCTTGTTGGTGATGGGACGGAAGCGCAACGAGTCTTGATTGAGATAGTCATTGATGCGGTTGCGCCATGTGGCATCGCGCATGAGCACCTTTTTCTCGCTTGAGCCTGCATCGACCACCATTTCGGTGTCACTTTGCGCCAGCACCTCGGCCTTCTTGTCATTGTTGTGCTTGATGAGGAAAAACATTCCACCCACCACAGCATAGAACAGGCCCAGCATCAAAATCTTTTTGAGCCGGGCGCCACCAATCAACAGCATCGATGCGCTGATGGACATCAGCAACAATGTGTTGGTCAGTCCGCTGCCCAGCATCAATCCGCCATAAATGGCCACAGCCAGGCCGGCACTGAAAATGCCTCCGCGTGAAATGTCTTTGTTTTGCTGGCTTTTTGCCAATATATAGGCCAGCAATGTCACAATCGACAACTTGGCCAATTCGGCAGGCTGCAATGTGACACCGGGCAGAATCTTCATGGCGCGCTGCGCACCATTGATGACTTCACCGAAGAGCATCACATAAACCAGGCAGAACACCGTTAAAAACGCCAGCAAGGGTATCATGATGTAGAGGAAACGCGGCTTGTTGTAATCCACACGGTGCAGCACAAACACCAGCAACCCTCCCACGGCCAGAAAAGCGCACTGCTTGATGATGGGGGCATAGACCCCCGCAGTGGCAATCTCGCGGCTCGAAGCGCTGTAACTCTCTATGATGGATATGATGATGAGCGTGAAGTAGATACCCCAAATCCAGGGGTCGCCATACTTCTGCGCTATCTCATTGAAGCGGGTTGTCTTTTCTTTTTCCGACATGGTGCTTTGATTAAAAGAGAGGGTGATGTATCATTTTTGGTTCATCATCGATTTCACAAGCGCCTTGAACTGGTCGCCGCGGTCCTCCATGTTGCGGAACAGGTCGAAACTGGCGCAACAAGGCGACAGCAGTACCGTGCTGCCGGTTGTTGCCAGCTGGCGGCACTTGCTCACACACTCGTCCATGCTGGTGGCATCGGTCACAACGGGTACCATGCCATCGAAGAAACTGTGCAGCTTGGCATTGTCCTTGCCCAGGCACACGATGGCGCGCACTTTTTCTTTCACCAGTGGCTCTATCTCGGAATAGTCGTTGCCTTTGTCCACACCGCCCAGGATGAGCACCACCGGCTCAGTCATGCTCTCCAGAGCATACCAGCAGGCATTTACATTGGTGGCCTTGCTGTCGTTGATGTATCGCACGCCGTCGACCGTGCCGGCATATTCCAGGCGGTGCTCCACTGCCTGAAAATCGCTCAATGCATGGCGAATCACGTCCTTCTTGATGTGAAGCAGCGATGCGCTCAATCCGGCAGCCATCGAGTTGTACATATTGTGGCGTCCCATGAGTGCAAGTTCGCTGGTGGGCACCTGCCAGGGCTGTCCGTCCACATCAAAGCACATAATGCCTTCCTTGATGTAAGCGGAGCAACGCTCATCGTCACGGTCGGCAAAAGGTAACAAGCGTGCCTCGGTGTCGATATTCTGGAGCTGACGGGCAATGATGGGGTCGTCCTCCCAGTAGATGAACGAGTCGTCCTTGGTCTGGTTACGCATGATGCGGAACTTGGCCGCGGCATAATTCTCCATCTTGTAGTCGTAGCGGTCCAAATGGTCGGGGGTGATGTTGAGCAGCACGGCAATGTTGGCTTTGAAGTCATACATATTGTCGAGTTGAAAACTGCTCAACTCAATCACATACACATCATGCGGGTCGGTGGCCACTTGCAGCGCCAGGCTGTTGCCCACATTGCCGGCCAGCCCCACGTTGAGTCCTGCCTCCTTGAGGATGTGGTAGGTGAGCAGTGTGGTGGTGGTTTTTCCGTTACTGCCGGTGATACACACCATCTTGGCGTCGGTGTAACGGCCGGCCAACTCTATCTCGCTGATGATGGGAATACCCAGGCCGATAGCTTTGCTCACAAGGGGTGCCGTGTCGGGGATACCGGGGCTTTTCACAATTTCATCGGCATTGAGGATTTTCTCCTCGGTGTGTCCGCCATCCTCCCAGTTGATGTCGTAGCGCTTCAGCATCTCCACATATTTGGGCTTGATGTGCCCCATGTCACTGAGCCACACGTCCATGCCCTGTTTTTTGGCGAGCACAGCGGCTCCAACTCCACTCTCGCCACCTCCTAAAACTACAAGTCGTTTCATATCTCGTTTTTATCGAATTTTCAATGTTACAAATGTTATCACAGCCAAGAAAATAGCCACCAAGAAGAATCGCATCACCACCTTTTGCTCGGGAATGGGGTTCTGCGGTGTCTTAATCACATAATCCCACTTGAGTTTGTCGTTGGGCACGGTGAAGTGATGGTGCAGCGGCGTCATCTTGAACAGGCGCTTGTCGTGACCCGTCTTGCGCTTGAAGTACTTACACACAGGAACTTGCAGCATCACGGCACCCTCCTCCACCAAGAAGATGCCGCACAACACCGGCAAAAGCCATTCCTTACGGATGAGGATGGCAAACACTGCGATGATGCCGCCCAAGCACAAACTGCCAGTGTCGCCCATGAACACCTGAGCCGGATGCGAGTTGTACCACAAGAAACCGATGGTGGCACCGATAAAAGCGGCCGCGTAGACCACCAACTCGCCGCTGTCAGGAATATACATAATGTTGAGGTACGACGCGTAAATCACGTTGCCACCCAGATAACACATGATAGCCAGCGCCACCCCGATGATGGCACTGGTGCCTGTTGCCAGGCCATCTACGCCGTCGGTAAGGTTGGCTCCGTTACTCACTGCCGCCACCACAAAGATGGTGACCAAAATAACGAGAACCCATCCACCGGCCTGGGCATACGGGCCCATCCAGCGGGTGAAATAAGAATAGTCGAAGTTGTGGTTTTTCACAAACGGGATGGTCGACTTGGTAGCCTTGACCGCTTCCGTTTTGTGGGTAACCACCAGCTCGTTGGTCTGACGATTGGTGACGCTCACATTCTCATTCATCACAATGGCGGGACTCAAATACATTGTCAAGCCCACAATCAGGCCCAAACCCACCTGTCCCACTATCTTGAACTTTCCTTTCAGCCCTTCCTTGTGATGGTGGAACACCTTGATATAGTCATCGGCGAAACCCAGCGCGCCACACCACAGCGTGGACACAATCATGAGCACCATATACACGTTGTTGAGCTTGCCCAGCAGCAGGCAAGGCACCAAGATGGAGATGATGATGATGATGCCACCCATGGTGGGAGTGCCTTGTTTTGCCTTGTTTCCGCCCTCGCTGGCATCACGCTCCTTGTCGCACATCTGCTTGCCCTTGAGCGTGTCGATGATGCGCCGGCCAATCACTATGCCGATAAACAGCGACAATATCAGTGCAAAACCCGAGCGGAAGGTCAAGTAATCGAACAACCGCGCTCCGGGTATGTCAAAACTCTCAAGATAGTGGAAAAGATGATAAAGCATGTCTTTATATAATTATAATGTGGGGGTGATGTGTTAACGACCTTCAAAAATTTGCTGCAACACCTCGCGGTCGTCGAAGTGATGCTTGACGCCATTTATTTCCTGATAGTTCTCATGGCCTTTTCCCGCCACAAGAACCACATCGCCGCGCTGCGCGAGTGCGCAGGCCGTGCGGATGGCCTCCCGACGGTCGGTAATTTTCAAGCAGCGGGCTGGCAGGTCGCCATCAAGGCCTTCCTCCATTTGCCGCAGGATTTCCTCGGGATCCTCATTGCGCGGATTGTCGCTGGTGAGAATCACCCTGTCACTGCGCAGTGCAGCCTCTCGCGCCATGATGGGTCGCTTGCCGGCATCGCGGTTGCCACCGCAGCCACACACGGTGATGATGTGTCCGCGGCCGGAGAGCACTTCGGCAATGGTGTCGAGCACGTTGACCAATGCATCGGGTGTGTGAGCATAGTCAACAATGGCGGTGAAGCCGCCGGGAGCACGCATCGTCTGGAAGCGTCCGGCAACGGGAACCAGAAGGCTCATCTTCACCAGCACCTCGTCGGCAGGAAACCCCAGCAACAAAGCAGCACCATAGACCGACAGCAAATTGTAGGCATTGAACCGACCGGTGAACATCACTTCGAGCTGATGACCATTGAAGTCGAGCAGCGTGCCGTCGAGCCGGTCTTCAATCACACGCCCCTTGAAATCGGCCAGCGAGCGCAGCGAGTAGGTGTGCTTGGTGGCCTTGCTGTTCTGCACCATCACACTGCCCACCTTGTCATCGGCATTTACCAGCGACCACGCCGTGGACGGCAGAGCGTCGAAGAATGATTTCTTGGCTGCGATATAGTTATCAACAGTTTTATGGAAATCGAGGTGGTCGCGGGTGAGATTGGTGAAGATGGCACCGGCAAATTCCAGTCCCTCTATACGGCGATGCACACAAGCATGCGAACTCACCTCCATGAAAGCATAGTCGCATCCGGCCTCCACCATCTCGTGGAGCAGCCGATTGAGTGTCAGGTGGTCGGGGGTGGTTTGCACGGCGGGCGTTTCGCGCGTGTCAACAATGTTTTTCACCGTTGAGAGCAATCCGGCTTTATAGCCCAAGAGACGTGTGAGCTCATAGAGCAGCGTAGCCACCGTGGTCTTGCCATTGGTACCGGTAACACCCACCAGACGCAGGTGCCGCGACGGATGATCAAACCATGCGCTGGCAGCCTCGGCCAGTGCCACGGTGCTGTCGGGTACCACCACATAGGTGACTTGGGGACTGCACTCGGCGGGCAATTGCTCGCACAGCACCGCCACGGCACCTGCCTGGGCCACCTGGTCGATGAAGCGGTGCGAATCCACCGCCACACCCCTCACAGCCACAAACATCGCACCTGGCTGCACTTGCCGCGAATCGGCCACAAGGTCGGTTATTTCCACGTCGGCATCGCCCACTATGTTGAGGACTTTCATGTCCTCTATAATGCTATGTAATTTTTTAGGTTCCATTCTAATCTTGAAAATGACTATAATATATATAATAAGGTTAATGGATAAGCCTCAAGTTTATGACTTGGCCTCGCGAGAAAGCCGCTCCGGCGGCAAGGCTCTGCTCCACCACATATCCCGTTCCGCTGAAGCGCACGCACAAGCCGGCGTTTTCCAACCTTGCCACGGCCTCGCGCACGCCCAGGCCGCGTACGTTGGGCACGCCTTTCTCCACGGGTTGCGGCTGCCGGAAGACGGTGGCTTTAGTCAACGACAAGCCTTTTTTGACGTTCGACGTGGTTGTCTTGCTGACCGACGCATACAGTGTGGCCTGTGATGCCCCTGCCGTGGCGGCATCGCTCTTTTCGGCTTGCGCCTGATAATTGGGCGCTGAACCCAAGAAACCACGGGCATACATCTTGCGAGCCACATTGCGCATCACCATGCCACTGCTGGCACCGGCACCACGGTTGGCACCAAGCATAAGCACCACGCACGAGTATTTGGGCTTGTCATAGGGGAAGAAGCCGCAGAAAGCCAGGCGCTTCTGTGTGCCATAATGGCCGTCGGCGCTGATGGTGTAGGCAGTTCCCGTTTTACCGGCAATCTCCACCTTGTCGTCCTGCACCCATTTGCGGGCCGTTCCTCGGCTGCCCCACACCACATCGCGCAGCATGATGCGTAACTTCTGCGCATTTTGCGGCGAGCACACCTGCTGACGGATATAGTCAACGGGGATGATGGAGTCGGGCTGGCCCTCACGCGAAAGTTTTTTCACCAAATGCGGCCTCACATACTTGCCATCGTTGGCAATGGCGTTATACATGGCCAGGGTGCTCAGCGGCGGAATGAGCGTGCTGTAGCCGAAGGCCATGCGCGTGAGCGCCACGCGGTCGGCACGGGCATTGCCCAATTTGGGAAAATATGGAGTGCGCTCACCACCGATACCCGAATGGAACGGCTCAAAAAATCCCATTTTCTCCAATCGCTGGCGGAAGCCGTCGGGATTGCTGCCAAAACGCTTGACAGTGATTTTCGACATGCCGATGTTGGACGATGTTTCGATGATTTGCCGCGGTGTGAGCTGTGCTCCGCCATGAGGGTCGGTAATGGGACGCCCCTCGTACATCCACGAGGTGCCCGTCTGTATAGGCGCGTCAATATTGTCGATAACTCCTTCCTCCAGAGCCACCATCATCGAAATGGGCTTCATCACCGAACCAGGCTCATAGCCCAGCACGGCGTTGTTCCGCCCCTCGCCGTAGTCGCCCAAGTTTTCTTTCCATTCAAGATTGCTGATAGCCTTGATTTCACCGGTAGCCACCTCCATGAGCACAGCAGTGCCCCAGCGGGCGTCGGTCTCGTGGAGCATATTATAAAGTTCGGTCTCAACGATGTCCTGCAGCGCCACACTGATGGTGGTGGTGATGTCGTAGCCCTTGACGGCGGGCACACTCTCGGCCTTGACGATGCTGTTGGTGAGCTGGATGCGCTTGGCTGTTCCCGGCTTGCCGTAGAGCAGCGTGTCGAGCGCCATCTCCAGGCCCGAGCGGCCATGCAGTGTGCTGCTGGTGCTGTCCTTGCCCACACTGCCAATGGAACGCGACGCCATGGAGCCGTAAGGCTTGCAGCGCTTGGTCTCTCGCTCGTAGTACAGTCCGTTTTTGTTCTTCGACAGGTTGAAGAACGGGAATTTCTTCACGCGCTCATACTCGCCGTGCGACAACATGCGGCCAAACACTCGATAGGCGCGGTTGCGACGCTTGGTGTTGTCGAGGATGCGTTGCCGGTCGGTGAGCAACTTCTCGCGCCACTGCGCGGCTGTGCGGCTTTTGTCGAATGCCGCAAGGCTGTCGGCCAGCGGGTCGATGTTCTTCATCAGCACACTGTCCTTGATGCCGGCTGTGAACCAGTCGATGCGCAGGGTATAGTACTGCAAGTTGGCTGCCAGCACAGTGCCATTGTCAGCCAGCAGTTTGCCGCGCTCTGGCTCAATGGGCACCTCGCTGGTAAGGATGCTGTCGGCCTTGCGGTTCCAGTCGTCGGAATAAATCACCGACGTTTTGAGCATGTCCCACACGATGAAGCCTGAAAAGAGCAACATCAAGCCCACCACAAGTGAATAGCGCGTGTGGATATATTTCTTGTTGGTTTGTTTCATTTCGATGCAAGTTGATAAGGTGGTTGTTCGGGACTGGCCAGGTCGATGTGCATGGTGTCGACAAAGCTCTTCATTTGGCTCTCTCGTATCATCGAGTTATAGCGTGCACTGGCATTCACGCAGTCGGTCTTGGCATTGTCAAGTTCCACTTTCAGGTCCATGACTTCCTTGATGTTCATTTGGCACACATACTTATTGCTGATATACATCAGCATCATGGCCGTTCCGGCCACGATGTAAATCCAGTTGTGCTTGAAGAAGTCAAACGACAGGAATGAGCGCCCCTGCACCACTTGCTTGACCACTTTCTTTCCGGTTTTTCCGTTTTTCTTGCTTGCTGCCATGTCTAATATACTCGGTTTGCTGCGTAGTTCGTTGTTAATCTGAATTTATTCCTCCCCGGCCAGACGTTCGGCAATACGCAGTTTGGCACTGCGCGAGCGCGGATTGCGTGCCACCTCGGCGGCATCGGGTACGATTACCTTGTTGTTCACCACCTTGAAGGGAGTGTGCAGGCGGCCAAAAAAGTCTTTGTCCTGCCGGCCCTCAATGTTGCCGGTGCGCATGAAGTTCTTCACCAGGCGGTCCTCAAGCGAATGATAGGTGATGACCACCAGCCGCCCGCCGGGATTGAGCAGGGCCACAGCTTGCTCAAGCAGGCGCTTGAGCACTTCCATCTCATGGTTCACCTCGATGCGCAACGCCTGAAACACCTGCGCCAACTCCTTCTTTTCCTGAGCGGGACGGATGAGCGGACGCAAAACATCCACCAACTGGCCGGTGGTGGCAATGTCACCGGCAGCGCGTGCCCGCACCACGGCGGCGGCCATGCGGCGGGCCTGCTTGAGCTCACCGTAGAGGTAAAACACGTCGGCCAGACGCTCCTCACTGCTCTCAGCCAGCACGGCACGTGCATCGCGGCTGCTGCCTCGGTTCATGCGCATGTCGAGCGGGCTGTCGAAGCGAAAAGAGAAGCCTCGCTCACTGTCGTCGAAATGGTGGAACGACACTCCCAAATCGGCCAAGATGCCGTCCACACCGGCCACCCGGTGAAACCGCATGAAATTGGCCAAAAAGGCGAAATTGCTATGTACAAATGTAAACCGCGGATCGTCGATGCGGTTAGCCCACGCATCCATGTCCTGGTCAAGACCATAAAGACGGCCTTCACTTCCCAGCCGCTCCATAATGGCGCGACTGTGCCCGCCGCCACCAAAAGTGACGTCGACATACACACCTGCGGGCTGAATGTTCAATCCTTCGATGCAAGGCTCCAAGAGCGCGGGAATGTGATAAACGGGCTGGTCCATCTCAAGGTTTTTATTTTCAGGGTGTAAAGTTAGCAATTATTTGGCACAAATTTACAAAACTAAACCCCAGAAATTTACATTTTCACCAAAAAAGTTATTAACAACCCTGTGAATAATTTGGTTTTTAATTGATTTTTAAGGATTTGCAAAAACCTCGCAAATTATTTGCGGATGTAAACAAACACTCATTCACCTACATTTTTGCATTGACCCCATTTTTCATTCTTTTTCCCATCACAGCTTCCCGAACAAACAAAAAAAGAGAGAGCCGCTCTCGCAACTCTCCCAGGCGCTTCAAGATGGACTTGAACCAACGACCCCATGATTAACAGTCATGTGCTCTAACAAA
>JAFUWD010000040.1 GCA_017483645.1 Muribaculaceae bacterium
ACATTGAGAATATTTCTATAATTTTGTCATCAGGAAACATAGCGGTTGTTTTTATTGGTTTTTTTAGCACTACAAAATTACTAAAAATTCCGCTATGTTCCTAATTTTCAATCAATTAAATTTCATCGAACTCACGTTAAATTAAAGTATAATGCAAAGGCAAGTCCCCAAGGTAACAACAAACAACGTAGAGATAATATGATTATTGACATTGCTTTTGCCATCCTTACTCATCCATCTACCTCAGAGAAACTGCAGAATCCAGGTTCATTTAACAATGTAAAAGCTCTTGCAAGAGTGGCTACCATTGTTAATAATACCCGAATAAAGGAAGCCTACACACAAGGAAAAACCCCAAAGGAGGCTGCAAAAGAACTTCTTACTGAGTCAAGAAAGGGATTTAAGAAACTTGATGGGTTTGTCCAAGACCATAGTATACCAACAAGTGTGTGCTCAATAGAGACATTCATATTCAACCATGAGCAGAATATGGCAGGGGCATCCCTCATTGGAATGTATGCTAATAATACCACTGCACAAGCAAAGAATCAGTTGATTTCAATGGGGTTAGCAAAACCAGTAGTCATTAATGGCAGACCTATATATTCACTTACAGCAGCCTATACTAAAATAGACAAGGAAACTGAGCTTAGAATCAGCAAAGCCTGTTTAGAATTTTATACCGCTTCCTCATTTAATGGTAAAGACCCTAACCTTGCAGCATTAAAGCAAGATAAAAAGACAGCCAATATTATGGGTACAATGCTTAGAGCAGGTCTTACTATTGAGGAAGCAGGTTTGTTCTTTGCCCACCCTGAAATCAGAGAATACTTTAGATATTGTGGGGATGATCCTAAGAAATGGAATGATGCAACAAACAGGTTGAGGAATGCTCTTGCCCAATCACCTTATAATAAGATTCTAACAAAACAGTATCTTGATACCATCAATCTGACCAGTGAGATGCTGTTAGAGAATGCTATTAAGAATCCTCAATTAATAGCAAGTGAAACAGAGGAGACACTAACACAAGAAAGAAAGGATGATCTTATTATCAAGGTTAAAATTCTTCATACTTTTACAAGATTTGTAGAAGTAGCTGATGTTATGAAATCTGTTACTACATCAACAAGAGCAGACTCTCCTAATGGTGCTATTGCTATTACTCCTGAAAAGGCTGAAATTCAAAGAAGAAATATTGACCTTATTCATATAATGGCTAAAGAGGAAGATTGTCCTGTAAAGGGCTTAGATAATGTCATAGGCAATAGAGTGCTGTCACTTGGTATGACAAAAGATCAGATGAGAGAAGCACTACTTAATACTCAGCAACCCATGTTACAAGGTTTTTATTCATTGGGTATTGACTTGGCACAAGACTTAGTAGGTAAATATATAATGGAATCTTCTCCAAGAATGAAGGAACTTACTACTTTTCTGCATGATAACTCGAGTGATGCCATAGCACCTGAAATTATACTTAAGAATGCCTATCTTGATGCCTTCAAGTACTTCCTTGCTGACACTGATATGTTTGCAGGGCCTGACAGAGACCAACTTGAGGCTAAGAGAAAGTATTATCTTGAACAATACCCACAAGAATTCTTGAAGACATTAAAGGATAATCCTGAGTTGGATAGCATCGGACTTATAAAAAAGATAGTGGTTAGAGGAGGACAAATTCTGTTTGATAAATCCGCAGGACTTGACACTCCTACTGCAGAAACTTTCACAAGGGATATGGACATGCTTATGTTTGATGAAAGCAATCCTGTAGGACAACAGTTAGCAATGGATTTGTTTGCCTATACTTACTTTAAGCACGGGTTAAGGTTTGGTCCTAACAACCTTACAAGATTTTTCAGCAGCAACTTCTTGGCTAATATTCCTGAGTTCATCAATAGGTCAAGAGATATGATGTTTGACAAAGAGCAAAAGGATTTCTGGGATACTTTCAAAGATCAATTTATGGCTACTTATGGTGCAACATTTGTGCAGAGAATGAGATTTAATAAACAAAAAGATAGTTTATCGGGAGGAGATGATGGTCTTGAGTATTTTTACACCTCAGCAGGCAGAGCATTAAATTACAACACAAGAAAAGGTCCTAAGGAGTATGTGTGTGTTACTGTGCAAGTGGGTAACGGCTTTACCTCTATATTATATAAATTAGATAGTGCATCTCCAAGTATTATAAAATACAGAAGAGTTCTTATGTTGGACCCTAAAGAGAAATACTTTGACCCCAACAAATCAGTGGAAGAAATCTGGAAAATACAAGAAAGACATAGAAATCGGAGAAGTTTTTTTTACAAACATTACTAATCTGAAGCAATCATATTAACAAAGCAATCTACTTGACATCAATAAAATTATTAAAGGGCAAGTTAGAACCAGAGGAAAAAGTCCTCGCGCTGCAATTTCGGGTTGGCGACAATGATGGCGATTTTCTCGTTGGTGAAGGTTTGTCCGCGTTGGGTATAGGCCCGGGCATCGAGCCACAACCGCTTCATGAGCGGCGTGCGGCTGAGGTTGCGCATCACCAGCACGCCACCGTTGTCAATGGCCCACCGCACACAGCCGAAGGCGTGGGCATAGTCGGCCTCGGAGCAGGGCAAGTCGTTGACCAACACAAAGGGTTGCGCACCAGCGGCAGCCACCGCCTGCTGGTATTCGGTCGCGGCCACGGCGGGGTCATCGTAGCACTCCACACGCTGCAGCAACGGCTCCAGCACCCTGCCCACAACGGGATAGCGGTCGAGGTGCGGCTCGTAAAGCCACAAGCGGCTGCTGCGGCTCACAGCCAGCATACAGGCTGTGGACACTCCGTAGCTTGTCCCCACCTGCATGATGCATGGCGGATTGAAAAAATTGACCAATCGAAACAACATCTTGGCATTCTTGGCCGAAATGATGCGCGGATGGCGCCAGTGATGACTCACGGCGTGCACGACGGCCGAACGCAATTGGGCTATGTCGTCGTAGGCGTAATAAGGCAAGCGCTCACGCAACACGTCGAGCACGAAGCGGAAGGCAAATGGCGAGTGAATGCCAAAGCCATGACTGCGATGGTGCCTGCTCAGTGCTGTGCGATATCTACGGATGCGCCCCACGTCCCAACCTTGTGTGTCATTTAGATTTCTTCATTCGCCTGAACACCGCCACATTGATTGCAGCAAGCAGCAGCACAAAGATGGCGATAATAGCCCAGCGCGCCACGGTGTCGGTGGTGTGTACCTCTTGCGGGTCGAACACCATCTCAATGGTATGGTCGCCGGCAGGCAGCTGCATGGCTCGCAGCACATAGTTTACCCGGCCTATTTGAGCCGGCTTGCCATCGATGGCAGCTTGCCATCCCCAGGGGAAGAAGACCTCGCTGAAAACAGCCAAGCCGCCTTGCGCCGAGTGGGCGCGATAGGACAGGCGGTTGGGCGCATAAGATGTGAGCGTGATGGTGTCGCCCGGCTGGTGAGGCGTGGCGGCACCCAGCACCTGCTGGAACTGACGGTCGGCCACGGCCCAGCGTGCCGGTTCTATCGAGTCGAGGGCTGCCATTTCGGCGTCGGCACCGGCCACATAGGCCAGCGAGTCGACAAACCACGCATTGCCCAACGCGCCGGCATTGAGCTGCGCCACACTGTCGGTGAGAATCACATATCGGGTGTTGAGCATATTGAGCACCGCCATGTTGGCACGGCTCAACTGCCGTTCAATCAAGTCGTTGTAGCGCGTAAGCTTGGCAGCATGGTAACCGCCCACGGTCTTATGGAAATAGCTGGGCATGGCCTCGGCAAAATGCTGCTGGTCGAGCACACGATAGTGCAGGGTGCTGTCCTGCAAAATCTGCACATCGACGGGACGAGGCTGGAAAGCTGTGGGAGCCACATCGAAGTGCGAAACGAAGGTGTCCTGATTGAGGTATCGCTTGTTGATGGCGTACATATCAACCAGCACGATAACCGCCAGTGCGGCAGTGGCTACCGATGCCTTGACCTTGTTCATCACAAACGCCATCAGCACCGCAAATCCCAGCACCAGCACCAGCAGGCTGCGACCCGCATCGGCGCTCACCATCGAGCCGCGCACCGCGCGGATAGCGGCATCCACCGTGGGGTACTGCTGGATTTGTCCGCTGGCCACCAGCTGCTCATGCTCCATCGCCGAGTAACTGCCAAAAATGCCCGGCGAAAGCCAGGTGACCAAGCACACCAGCGCACAGAAGCCGAAGGAACCATAAAACGCGCCGCGATTCTTCTTCATGAAATCGGGGTCGGTCATCATTTCCTTGAGTGCCAACACAGCCAGCAACGGCATGGTCATCTCGGCAATAACCAGAATGCTGGCCGGAGTGCGGAATTTGTTGTACATGGGGAAGTGGTCAATCATCCAGTCGGTGAGCCACATCATGTTGTGCCCCCACGAAAGGAACATGGTGAAGAACGTAATCACCACCAGCGCCCACTTGACCGGTCCCTTGACCACCACGCAGCCAAGCAAGAACAGCGCGCAAATGAGTGCCCCCACATAGACCGGCCCGTTGGTCATGGGCTGGTCACCGAAATACTGCGGGAATTGCTGTAAAATCTGGAAATCTTGTCCGCTCATTTCGCCGGACTCGGCCATAGTTTGTGCCTTGTGCGTGTCGCTGAGCGAAAGAAAAACATTGTCGCCATGCTCGGGACGGATAGTGGCTCCACCTTTCACGTTGGGGATGAGCAGACTGAACGTCTCGTCTTTTCCATAACTCCACTGTGTGATGTAGTCTTTGTCAAGGCCGTCGGTTGTGGCCTGCGCCTGCGTGGCACCGTCGGCCGAAAGCGGGGTCAGCTCACTGTGCCCGCCACGGATGGTTTCACGCGCATACTTATACGACATATAGAGGCTGGGGGCATTGGCAGCCACAGCAAGCAGAGCGGCCACAGCAAGCGCTCCCGTGGCAACGCACCAGCGCCCCACTTTCTTGTCGAGAATCGCCTTGATGAGAAATCCCACCACCAGCGCCGCAATCAAGAAGAGCGAGTAATAAGTCATTTGCACATGGTTCGAGAGCAGTTGCAGCGCAGCCATGAGCGCCGCCAGCGCAGCACCGCCCAAATAATGACCACGGTAGCACCACACGATGCCCGCGACAGTGGGCGGGATATATGCCAGGGTGAGCAGTTTCCAAATGTGTCCCGCCCCGATAAGGATGAAGAAATAACTCGAGAATCCGTAGCCGATGGCTCCCAACACCGCCAGATACCACTTCACTTTGAAAGCCAACAGCATGATGAAGAATCCCAACATCATGATGAAAATCCAGCTCACAGGCTGCGGAAAGCCCAGTGAGTAGACTTTTCCCACCCACGAAAGCAGCGGCGTGCTGCTATAGGTGGGCTTGATTTGGAACGTGGGCATGCCGCCGAACAGCGCATCGGTCCATCGGGAGATTTCGCCCGTCTGCTGCTGATAGGCAGTGATTTCCTGACCGTTGGCCGTGCCTTGCATGACATCGGACTGCTGAAGCACATCACCATCTACGTCAGCAGGATAAAAATAGGCCCACGAGATGGCCGCAAAAGTGAACACCGCCACCACGCCATGCAACAGTGCGCGCAGTGAGAGGGTACCAAACAGTTTTTTGTTGAGCATATTGTTCATTGTTGTTTTGTTTTCTGGATAGGTTTGAGTGGGTAAAGTTACGAATAAGCGGGCGCAAAACAAAATGAGAAACGCAGTTTTTCATTTTTTACCGAACGAAAACAGCTGAAAAGCGGGCGAAGAACGAAAGAAACTATTCTTTTTTATGCACCGGCGCACGCTCCGTGAGGGTTGGCAGGAAAAAGTGCCACATCACGAGCGCGGCTGTGTTGGCCACATTGAGCGAATGTTTGGTGCCATGCTGCGGTATCTCGATGCAACAGTGACAGGTATCGACCACTTGCTGGTCCACACCGCGCACCTCGTTGCCCAGCACCACGGCATACTTTTTGGCCGGATTCACATCGAAACACTCCATGCTGATGCTGCCGTGCACCTGCTCAATGGCACACACCTCGTATCCTTGCTCTTTAAGACGCTGCACGGCTTCGAGCGCTGTGGAGCAGTATTCCCAGGCCACGCTGTCCTCGGCTCCGAGCGCCGTCTTGTGAATTTCGGGGCGCGGTGGCGTGGCCGTGATGCCGCACAGCACTATCCGCTCCACGGCAAAGGCGTCGGCCGTTCGCAGCACGCTCCCCACGTTCATCTCACTGCGCACATTGTCAAGCACTACCACGAGGGGAATTTTGGCCATCGCGGCATATTGCTCGGCGCTGACACGGTGCAGCTCGGTCATTGTTTTTTTCTTCATACGGCAAAATTACACACTTTTCGGAGTGCGGGCACAAAAAAGGCGCAAGTTTTCTTGCGCCTTTGTCATTTTTTTCAGGTCGACGCCGTCATTTGGGCAAAGTGAACTTCACCGGAATCTGCACCCAGCACTCCACTGGAGCGCCGTCGCGTGTGGCGGGCTCGAAAGCCGGCAGCAACATGCACACGCGCTGAGCCTCATCGTCGAGAACAGACATGAGCATGGTCACCACCTTGGTCTTGGACACCTTGCCGGTTTTGTCGATAAGGCAGTCCACCACCACGGTGCCCTCGACTTTTTCATCAAGCGCCTTCTCATGATAAACAATGTTTTCGGCTATGATTTTATTCATCGCCTTGGTTCCGCCCGGGAATTTCGGAAGCACCACATTGTCGGCCTCGGTGATGTCACGCTCAGTAGATTCAGTGTCAACACTCATATCGGGATTAAAGGCCGAGAGGGCAGTCACCACGTCGTTATAGTGCTCGGCATTGGCAGCATCGAGCGAGGCGGCTTTTTTGAAAGCGTCGATGGCCGCATCACGATTGTGCAAGCCCACTTGCGTATAGCCTAAAGCCACCCAAGCCGTCAAATCGTCGGGACGAGCCTGCAGCACTTCGTTCAAGTCTTCGAGGGCCTCGTCGAAATTCTTCGTGTTCTGTAAAGCGATGGCTCGCTCCAGCCGGCAGTCCACATTGGACGGATCGTAGTGGATCGCGCTCGACAACGCCGCAATACCCGAAGCTGTGTCACCCAGCTCCTCGTGCGTGAGTCCCAAGTGATAATACACATTGCCCAAAAACGACCTGTTTTGCTCACCGGAGATGGTCTCGGAAGCCTTGGAAAGCAGTTCGCGAGCCGTCTTGTAGTCGCTCTGACGATACTTGATGATGCCCATATAGGCTTGTGCCAGGTCATAGGTTGGGTCGGCCTGGAGCACACCTTGGAAATGGGTCAACGCCGCATCGTAATTGCGAGCGGTAAACTCGGTCACACCTTGGTCAAACCGCGATTGAGCCGAGGCCGCGATAGCCAGCGCCATCACACACAGTGCGGTTAATAAACGATTCGTTTTCATTGCTGTCATTAGTTTTAAAAGTAATTGTTAACGGCAAAGTTACAATTTTCCTTGAAAACATCAAACAAAGGCATGAAAAATCACTTCTCGCGGAAGAAGAGATTGATCATTGTGCCTCGGAAATTCCAATTTTCGCGAATCTTGTTCTCCAGATAGCGTTTATAGGGGTCACGAATCCACTGCGGCAGGTTGCAGAAGAAAATAAAGGTGGGCACATACGCCCCCTTGAGCATGGTGATATACTTGATTTTAATAAACTTGCCCTTCACCGCAGGAGGAGGATAGGCCTGAATGGCGGCTTGCAGCACATTGTTGAGTTGAGAGGTGGGGATGACCGTTTGGCGGTTACGATACACGTCGATGGCTGTTTCCAGCACCTTGTAGATGCGTTGCTTGGTAAGAGCCGACCCGAAGATGATGGGGAAATCGGTGAACGGCGCAAAACGGTCGCGGATGGCGGCTTCCATCGTGTCGATGGACCGCTGCGACTTGTGCTCCACCAGGTCCCACTTGTTGACGAGCACAACCAGTCCCTTGCGATTCTTCTGGATAATGGAGAAAATGTTGGCATCCTGAGCCTCGATACCGCGAGTGGCGTCAATCAGCAGCACACACACGTCGCTGTTTTCAATGGCGCGGATGCTGCGCAGCACCGAGTAATACTCGATGTCCTCGTTCACCTTGGTCTTCTTGCGGATACCGGCAGTGTCCACCAGATAGAAGTCGAAACCGAACTTGTTGTAGCGTGAATAAATGCTGTCGCGCGTGGTGCCGGCGATGTCGGTGACAATATTCCGCTCCTCATCCATCAGCGCATTGACCAGCGACGACTTGCCGGCATTGGGGCGCCCCACAAAGGCAAATCGCGGCAGTTGCTCCAGCGGCTGCTCCTCGGCCTGCTTGGGCATGAGTCGCACCACCTCGTCGAGCAGGTCGCCGGTGCCGGTACCGTTGATGGCCGAAATGGAGTAGGGTTGCCCCAGTCCCAGGGTATAGAACTCGGCTTCGGCATAGATACCTTCGTTATTATCGTCCTTGTTGGTGACCACAATCACTGGTTTGCGGCAGCGGCGCAGGATATCGGCCACATGGTCGTCGAGACTCGTGACACCGTTCTTGATGTCGACCACAAAGAGAATCACATCGGCCTCGTCGATGGCCAGCTGCACTTGCTTGTTGATTTCCCCCTCAAAGATATCCTCGGAGTTCACCACCCAGCCACCGGTGTCAACCACCGACATTTCCATGCCGTTCCATTCCATCTTTCCGTACTGACGGTCGCGTGTGGTGCCGCTGGTATCGTCGACGATGGCCGCGCGGGTTTGCGTCAGCCGGTTGAACAAAGTGGACTTGCCCACATTCGGGCGTCCCACGATAGCTACTAAGCGTCCCATGATGTTATTATCTGTGTATGTTGTTGTTAGCTTTATTCTAAATATCCAAATTGCTTGAGTTTCTTCTCCTGGTTGCGCCAGTCGCGCTCCACCTTGACGTAAAGTTCCAGATAGACCCGCTTATCGAAGAATTTCTCAATGTCCTTGCGTGCTTCGATGCCCACACGCTTGAGGCGGCTTCCCTGATGGCCTATGATAATCCCTTTCTGGCTGTCACGCTCCACATAAATGACCGCCATGATGTGGATGGCGGTTTCCCCTTCGTCAAATTTCTCGACGATAGCCTGCGTGGCATAGGGAACCTCTTTGTCGTAAAGCAGCAGAATCTTCTCGCGGATAATCTCGGTGACGAAGAAGCGTGAACTGCGGTCGGTGAGGGCGTCCTTGCCGAAATAAGGCGGACTCACCGGGAGCAGTTCCACAATGCGCCGCATCAAGTTGTCCACATTGAAGTTTTCGGTAGCGCTGGTGGGGAACACCTCGGCGTCGGGCAGCAGCTGTTTCCATCGGTCGATGATTTGCAGCAGCTGGTCGTTGCCGGTGAGCAGGTCAATCTTGTTAATCACCAGCAAGATGGGGATTTTCTCACGGGCCACCTTGTTGAGGAAGTCCTGATTCTTGGTGGGCGACTCCACCACGTCGGTGACATAGAGCAGCACATCAGCGTCGACGAGCGCGCCGGTGCTGTATTCAAGCATGCTCTCCTGCAGCTTGAACTTGGGCTTGAGCACGCCGGGTGTGTCGGAAAACACAATTTGGTAATCCGGTGTGTTCACAATGCCCATGATACGATGGCGTGTGGTCTGCGCCTTGCTGGTGATGATTGACAGGCGCTCACCCACCAGGCGGTTGCTCAGAGTCGACTTGCCCACATTGGGATTTCCCACAATGTTGACGAACCCTGCACGGTGATTAGGATTGATTGTTGCTTCCACTGCTTTGTTTCAAGTTAATGATTATCTAAAAAAAGCATCGCCACTCGCATTCAAAGTGAGCAGTGATGCCTTTTGTTGCGTGACGCAGGGTCACTGTCAGATGGCCCAAATGAGATACATAGCTCCCCAGGTGAAACCTGCGCCGAATGCAGTGAGCACCAGCTTGTCGCCTCGCTTGATGCGGCCCTTGTTCTCATCAAGGCACAAAGGGATGGATGCCGCACTGGTATTGCCCCTGTACTGGATATTGACCAGCACCTTCTCGGGGGCGATGCCCAGCCGCGCGCCCACGGCCTCGATGATGCGCAGATTGGCCTGATGCGGAACAAACCACTGAATGTCGTCCACTGTCAGATTGTTGCGCTGCATCACCTCTTGCGACGATGTGAGCATGTCCATCACTGCATGCTTGTAGACGGCACGCCCCTCTTGATAGAGGAAATGCTCACGCGCCTGGACGGTTTCGATGGTTGCCGGATGAGCCGAGCCGCCGGCCTTGTATTGCAGGAACTCCAGTCCCGAGCCATCGACGTGAAACACCCCGTCCATCACACCCACCGGCTCTTCGGTGGGTTCCATGAGCACTGCTGCGGCAGCGTCGCCAAAGAGAGGACATGTGGCGCGGTCCTCATAGTTGACCATCGAGGTCATCTTCTCGGTACACACCACAATCACTTTCTTATATCGGCCGGAGTTGATGTAAGACGCCGCATCGTAGCTTGCCACGATAAACCCGGCACAAGCAGCCTGAATGTCATAGCCATAGCACCTCTTCTCCAGCCCGCACTGGTGAGCAATCACCGACGCGGTCGAGGGGAAGCGATAGTCAGGGTTCGACGTGGCGCAAATCAGCAAGTCCACATCGTCGGGATTGGTGCCCGTGTTTTCGAGCAAGCGCTGCACGGCTATCGCCCCCATATAGGACGAGCCGACATCTTTCTTGAGCACTCGCCGCTCCTTGATACCCACGCGGGTGGTAATCCACTCGTCGTTGGTGTCGACCATGTGCGAGAGCATCTCGTTGTCGAGCACATCGTCGGGGACATAGGATGCGATACCTGAAATCTTTGCGTTCAGCATAGTGTGAAGATGTTCATTAAAAAGTAAATCCTAAATAATCGTGCCGTGGCACCTTGTTATTTAGGACACACCACTGTGTTTTCAGTCACCAGGATTGTGCGTTGTGCAAGATTACACAGCAGCCTGCTCTCCCATGACGTTCTTGCCGCGATAGTAACCACATTCGGGGCAAACGGTGTGATACACATGCCATGCTCCGCAGTTCGAGCATTGAGCGATGGTGGGTGCTACAGCCACGTCGTGCGTGCGACGCTTGGCAGTACGAGTCTTGGATTGTCTACGTTTAGGATGTGCCATTTTTCGTTCTTCTTTTTATAATGTTAGTTATTTATTCTTTTTCAGTTGTCGCAGCGCCTCCCACCGCGGGTCGGTCGCTTCGGCACCGTCTTGTTCATCATCGTGGGCGGTCTCGGCCGCGCCGCACAGGTAGGTCATCATCTCCGAGTTGCACTGCGCGGCATCGTCGTGCGAGTGCGTCAGGGGGATGGTGAGCAACACCGTGTCGCGCAGCAACGGGGCCACGTCGAGCTCTCTCCAGGCCTCGGGGACGATGAGCAACTCGTCGCGCGAATCGTCCACCTCGTCGCCTTCTTGCTTGACGTCGAGCCGGTAGCGGGCGTCCACCTCGTGCTCCATGTCATCGAGGCATCGGTCGCAAGGAATGATGAGCGTGCCGCTGCATGTCATCTCAAGTTGAAAAAAGTCGGCCTCCTTGCGTGTCACCACCATAGTGGCCTCCACGCTGGCACGGCGGACCTCGGTTTTCTCGATATTATTGAAAAAACCAGCATCCAAATGATACTTAAACTCCTGAGTACCAAATGGCATAGCTTTCAATTTCAACTTGAAATCCTCCACGTTTCCGGTCAATTTCACGTCAAATGCGGCGCAAAGATAGTAACTTTCTTGTTAACAATCAACCATTTTGCGAGTTTTTTAACTTTTTGGCTCCGTTTTTAGGCTTTTTCGGCGTTTCCGCGGCAGACCGTCGGCACCGCATGAATCGCCTGAAATCTCATGCCACACGAAGCCGCACGAACACCCGAAAAGAACCGGCGCTGTCCAAAACCCACAGAAAAACGACATTTTAACATAAAATTGTTAAAGTTTGAAATTTATTTGCCAATATTATAACATTCTATTACTTTTGTCGCGTGGATTTGGACTAAATATAAGTATTTAGGAAAAACACATTGTGAGTTTTTAACAAATTGGAGGAACGCCCGGTTTCCGCCCAACACACGGCTTACCTGCGGCGCGACTGCGTTTGAAGTATTTATTAAATGTATTAAGCTATGAAAAAATTAGCATTACTCCTCATTGCCCTGTTCACCATTTCACTGGCAGCGAGAGCTGAGAAGAAAGTGAGCGGACAAGTGATTTTTGCGGGAGACAACGAGCCGCTCATCGGTGCCACGGTGCAACCCGTGGGCGGCGGCAACGGAACAGCGACCGACATGGACGGCCGGTTCAGCATCCTGGTTCCCGACAATGTGAAGTACATCAACGTTTCTTACGTGGGCCTGGTCACCAAGCAGGTGGCCGCCGGAACGGGCCTCGTCATCACCCTTGACAACGGCGAAGCCACGCTCGACGAGGTGGTCGTGACCGCCATGGGTGTGAAACGTGAGAAAAAAGCGCTGGGTTACAACACCCAGAACCTCACCGCCGAGCAGCTGAGCACGGCGGGAACCACGTCGCTGGCAAGCTCCATCCAGGGCAAGCTGGCCGGTGTGCAGGTGCGCCAGGCATCGGGTGCCCCCGGCTCGAGCGCACAGATTGTGATTCGCGGTGCACGCTCGTTCGACGGCAACAACACCCCGCTCTATGTGGTCGACGGCATGCCCATCGCCAGCACGGCCGACTTCTCGACGGGGCAGAGCGTCACCGGCGCCGACTACCCCAACCGGTCCATCGACATCAACCCCGAGGACATCGAGAGCATCAACGTGCTCAAGGGGCAAGCGGCCAGCGCGCTCTACGGCATGCGCGCCAGCAACGGTGTGATTGTCATCACCACCAAGCGTGGCCGCCTCAACAGCGAGAAACCGGTGATTACCGTCAACACCAACATCGCGGCCGACCGCGTCTCGCGCAAGTTCAAGCACCAGGACGTGTATGCCCAGGGTAACTATTACATCAAGAACGCCGACGGCACGGTGACCGGCTACGACCCCACCTCGTCGATGACCTGGGGACCCAAAATCAGCGAGCTGGGCAAAGACACCAAGTACGGCTTTGCCGGTGCCGCCGGCAGCACCTACGCGGGTGGAAAAGAAGGACAATACTACAATCCCAAGTACGCCATCGGCGGCCTGGGAGGCTGGCAAACCCCGGCATACTATGACAACACGGGCGACTTCTTCGGCACCGGGCTGACCGAGAACACCAGCCTGAACATCACCCAGAAGAAAGACAATGTGAACTACTCCTTCGGGCTGAGCAACAGCTACCAGCGCGGCATCATCCCCAGCACCAACATGACCCGCTGGGGGGCACGCGGCAGCGTCGACTGGGACATCAGCAAAGAGTGGAAGACCGGGTTCACCGGCAACTACAGCAGCAGCAAGGTGCTCACCGCACCGGGTGCCAATACGGGCATCGTGAATGTGGTGTACTCCGCACCGGCCGAGTACAACCTCAAGGGGCTGGTCAGCCCCGACCCGTCGCAGCAACTGTCGTTCCGCAACACCAGTTTCAACAACCCCTACTGGTGGGCCGAGAACTGTGAATACTACCGTCACACCAACCGCTTCTTCGGCAACGCCTATGTGGAATTCTCGCCCAAGCTTGGCAATGAGAACGTGAAACTCACCTTCCGCGAGCAAGCCGGTGTGGACTTCTACAGCACCGACAACCGCAACGTGCAGGAAATGTACGCCGACGCTTACACAGGCCGCAGCCAGGACTCCGGTTCCATCGAGACGCTGGGCGTGCGCGACAACGTGTTCAACAACTTGTTCACAGCCAATCTCGACTATAAGTTCGGCTCCGAGAAAGAGTTCTTCCTGAACTTCATGCTCGGCAACGAAATCAACCATGAATACGGACGCAGCTGGGAGACCGACGGCTCGGCCTTCAACTTCTACGGCTTCCCCACGCTGACTAACTGTGCCAGCTTGGACTACGCCGAGGACTACGAGTTCCAAGGCCGCACGGTGGGATTCTTCGGCAGCGCCACGCTCTCGTGGAAAGACATGCTCTACCTCACCGTGACCGGTCGCCAGGACATCGTGTCGTCGATGCCTCATGGCAACCGCTCGTTCTTCTACCCCTCGGTGTCGCTGGGCTGGATTTTCACCGAGCTTCCCTTCCTGAAAGGCAACAACATCCTGAGCTACGGTAAACTTCGCGCATCGTATGCCCAAGTGGGTCAGGCAGGCACTTATCGCAAGAACTTCTACTACACGCCTTCCTACGGCAGCGGTATGTACACCTACACTCCGGTTTCTTTCCCGCTGAACGGTGTGGCCTCTTTTGTTCCCTACTATGTGCTCTACGATCCTGACCTGAAGCCCCAGAACACACAGAATGTGGAGTTCGGCGCCGACTTGAACTTCTTCAAGAACCGTCTGCGCATTGAGTACACACTGAGCTATCAGAAGATTACCGACCAAATCTTCTCGGTGCCCCTGGCCGGCTCGGCGGGCTATCAGTACATGATGACCAATGCCGGCAAGATGCACACCTGGAGCAACGAGCTTACCATTGAGGCCGACCTGCTGCAGAACAAGGACTACGACTTCACCATCGGCGCCAACTTCTCGACGGTGTGGAACAAGGTCGATGAGCTGGCCCCCGGCGTGGAGAGCATCTTCCTGGGCGGCTTCGTCGAGCCGCAAATTCGCGCCCAGGCCGGCTGCACCTACCCCAACATCTACGGCTACGCCTTCAAGCGCGCCGAGAACGGCCAGCTGCTGCTCAAGGACGGTCTGCCCCAGAAAACGAGCGACAGTCAAGACCTGGGCAACTGCTCGCCCGACTTCCAGCTGGGCTTCAGCATCGGTGGCCGCTACAAACGCGTGTCGCTGTCAACCACCTGGGACCTGAGCTATGGCGGAAAGATGTATCACGGCACCAATATGACGCTCGAGTACTTCGGCGCCACCAAGCAATCGGTCGACTACCATGAAGGAACCATGGTGGGCGAAGGCATCGATGAAGCCACCGGCCTGGCAAACACCAAAGAAGTGGACAAGGCCGATTGGTATCAGGCTTACTACAACATCACCGAGAGCGGTGTGTACGACCGAAGCTATCTGAAACTGCGCGACGTCACCCTCACCTATCAGCTGCCCAAAATTGGCAAGTTTGACATCTCGCTCTACGGCTTCGCGCGCAACATCCTGGTTTGGGCCAAGCTGCCCAATTTCGACCCCGAGTCGTCACAGTCCAACGGCAACATGAGCGGCTACTTCGAGCGCTACTCACTGCCGGCCACCTCAAGCTATGGCGGCGGTTTGAAAATCACTTTCTAATGACCTCACTTTTCATCAAGGATTTAATTAAAGAAAGGAGAACACAATTATGAAACTCAAATATATAGCAATAGCCCTTCTACTCGCTGTGGTCGGCACCGCGTGCTCCGAGGACACCATGGACCACATCAACCAAGACAAGGCCAACCCGGCGGCCGAGATTGTGAGCGGCAAGTTCGTCATCCCGGGAGCCATCATGAACACGGCCTTCAATACCATCTCGGGCAACTACGCCTGGTACATCTCGTCGTTCACCGAGCAAGAGTTCGGCACGGGTAACAACCAACTGCGCAACGCCGAGCTGCGCAACGCGGGCGAGATTGCCAGCAGCACATGCTTCAACAACGAATGGAACGACACCTATCTGACCATGCACAGCCTTTGGGAGGTCATGCAAAAGTGCAAAGAGGGTGGCTTGAACGAGGGCGAAACCGACCTGCTGGGCATGGCCCAAGTGCTCATGGCCATTGATTTGGGCATCCTCACCGACCTGCACGGAGACATTCCCTACAGCGAGGCTTTGACCGGCCTGAACAACCTGCAGCCCAAAATCGACACGCAGGAATCGATTTACAACGCCATCTTCAAGCTGCTCGACGACGCCATCGACAACCTGGGCAAAAGCAGCGGCAACGTGGGCACCAGCGACATCCTCTTCGCAGGCGACAACGACCAGTGGATAGGCCTGGCCTATGCGCTGAAAGCACGCTACAAACTGCACACCTACTTCCGCAACCGCAACGTGCTGCCCGAGGTCATCGAGGCAGCCAACGCCGCCATTGAAGCCGGCTTCGACGGCGCCGAACTCGACGTGTTCGACGGCGTCACCAAGGACAATCCCTGGGCGGCCTACTTCTGGAGCCGTTACTACACCGGCTCATCGAAAACCGTGGCCAACTTGATGGAAGAACGCGAGGACCCGCGCCTGGAGGTCTACAACGTGGATTTCTTCGGTGAGGACTTGTGTGCCGAACCGGGCGACGCGGTTGCCGCAGGCTTGACCTATGCTTGCAACGGACCGGCCTGGCTCGATAATGGCGTCGTGCCTATCCACGTGTTCAGCAAGAGCGAGCTTTACTTTATCCTGGCCGAGGCCAAGGCGCGCCTGGGACAAGATGCCAGTGCCGACATGGCCACCGCCATCGAGGCGTCGTTCGAGGACTTCTATGTCGCCGACCCGGGCTACAGTTCCTTCGACCCATCGCTGGCCGGTGAATATATCGCCACACTGCCTGTGACCCTGAAAGAAATCATGGTGCAAAAATATCTGGCACAAGTGCGCGATGAGCAGATAGAAACTTATAACGACATCCGCCGTTGCATGGCACTGGGTGAGGAGCACATCAAGCTCAACAATCCCCATAACACATCAAGCACTGGCAACGCCTGGCCACTGCGCCTGCCCTATGGCAACAGCGACGTGATCAGCAACCCCAATGTGCGCGACGCGTTCGGAACGGGCAACGCGGCCGGCATGTATATCTTCACCGAGAATGTGTGGTGGGCCGGCGGCAGCCGATAAACCGACACGATTCTTATTGTAAAAAAGGCGGGAATCCCCGCCTTTTTTATTTTATGCAATGAAGGCACTCCGCACGAAACTGGGCGGAATGCCTTCACGTGTCGGTATGCATTGATTTCACATTCACATGCTACGTCACTGCGCGCGACTTAGGGAAATTTAGACTAAATGATTTAGTAAGTTTATCTTTACTTCTATTTAATAAGAGGTGTTTTAACTGTATTGCCGAGCACCCATGCAGGTGCTGTTCGGGCACAGCAAAGGTAGAAAAAGTTCGCCACAGGCGCAAATCCGTCACCCAGCGATGCCCACTCCCGCTGCAATGTGATGCTGTGGGCGCTTAAACGCCCGAAACAAAGAAAACAATCAACTGACAATCAACCACAAGCACACACCCAAACACAAATTACAGTACACCACAACTCATCTCGGCGATGTCGCGTTTCTCGCAATATAAAGGGAAATAATCCCATTTTATGTTGAACAACATTGTTTTGAAACATCGGGGCAAATCATGAATTAACATTATTTAGCACCACAAGGGGCTTCACGACGTTCTGTTTTCGGTGTCAAACACTTACTTTTGCGCTCAAAAAAGGAACCCACATGAATCGAACATCATCAATCCTGCATAGCAACATCGGCTCCGTGGCGTGCAACATGGCACTGGCCTATGCCGTGTGGATGCTTGCACGTGTAGCGTTTTTTGCCGAAAACTGGACAACCTTCGCGCCCTATATGTCGTGGCCACTTTTCTGGAGTGAATTGCGCGGCGCGCTCACGTTCGACACATCGGGGCTGCTCTACGTCAACTCACTTTATCTGGTGCTCATGTTGCTGCCGCTGCACACCAAGGAGCGCAAACTCTTTCATCGCGTGCTGCGATGGCTCTTTGTGGTCACCAACGCTGTGGCGGTGGCCACAAGCATGGCCGACGCCGTTTATTTCCAATATACCGGCCGCCGGAGCACGGTGACCGTTTTCAGCGAGTTTGTCAACGAGTCACATTTAGGTGGCATACTGCTCACCGAGACGGTGCGCCACTGGTACCTGCTGTTGGCGTTTGCCGTGATGGTGTGGCTGTTATGGAAGGGTTACACCACCCCGCGGCTCAAAGTGTACAGCCGAGGCTGGCACTACTATCTGAGCCAAACCGCCGCCTTGCTGCTGCTCGCCCCGCTGGCCATCATCGGCATCAGGGGCAGCGCCACCGCCGGCACCCGCCCCATCACCATCAGCAACGCCAACCAGTACGTCAACCGGCCTGTGGAAAGCGCCGTGGTTCTCAACACCCCATTCTCGCTCATCCGAAGCATCGGCAAGCAGCCGTTTGTCACGCCTCAATATATGAGTGACGAGGAAATGGAACGCACCTACACCCCTGAGCATCGGCAGCCCGTCACCGACTCCCTGAGCCACGCCGGGCGCAATGTGGTGGTGCTGATTGTGGAAAGCATGGGCAAGGAGTATGTGGGAAAGCTCAATACGGGGCTTGATGACGGGCAATACACCGGCTACATGCCTTTCGTGGACTCGCTGGTGAGCCAATCGCTCACCTACAAGTACAGTTATGCCAATGGACGCATCAGCATGGACGCCATGCCCAGCATCCTGTGCGGCTTGCCCATGATGGTGGAACCATTTTTTCTCACTCCGGCGTCGCTCAACGATGTGGACGGATTGTCGTCGTTGCTCAAGCCGCTGGGCTACACCTCGGCTTTTTTTCACGGCGGGCACAACATCTCAATGGGATTCAGCGCATTTGCCCATAGCATCGGCTACGACCGCTATTATGGATTGAACGAATATTGCAAATCGGCAAAATATGGTGGCATGGACGATTTCGACGGTAAATGGGCCATCTGGGATGAGCCTTTCCTGCAATACACCCTCGATGAAATGGAGCAACTGCCACAACCCTTCGTGACCACAGTGTTCACCGCCTCGTCGCACCATCCCTTCAACGTGCCGCGACAGTACAGCGACAGCTTGCGCGACGAGGGCGGCCTGCCCATCCACAAATGCGTGCGCTACACCGACATGGCGCTGCGCAAGTTTTTTGAACGCGCCAGCCACGAGCCTTGGTATCAAAACACGGTGTTTGTCCTTGTTGCCGACCACACCAATATGGCCAAGCACCCGCAGTACAAGACCGACCTGGGACTGTACGCCGTGCCCATCGTCTTCTTCACCCCTGACGGTTCCCTGCCTGCGGGCTACCGCACCGACATGATAGCCCAGCAAACCGACATCACTCCCACCCTGCTCCACCTGGTGGGATATGACAAGCCCTATTTAGCCTTTGGCAACGACTTGCTTTCGGCGCGGCCCGACGACACTTGGGCTTTCTCCTACAACAACGGTATCTATCAGATTGCGAAAGGTGACCTGCTGCTGCAATTCGACGGCACTGCCACCACAGGCGTCTACAAATTCAAGACCGACACCTTGTTGCAACACAACCTTGCGGGGCGGCTGCCCGAGCAAGCCGCGCTTGAGCGCTATCTGCGCGCCATCGTGCAGCAGTACATGAGCCGCATGAACGAGAACCGGCTCACGGTTCGTTAAGCCACATTCAACCAACGTCAGCGCGCCCAGTCGACAACACGGTCGATGCGGCCAAGCCAGTGTCGCTTGAGGTCGGTCCAGCGACAATAGGGAGCCGTGGAAGTTCCCTCGGGGAGGACCGCCTCGTGCTCATTGAAAAGCACCTTCACCAGCACATCTTCGGGACGGGGTGCGGTGGTGCCTACCGGACGATACAAAACAACCTGAATGTTACAAGCCTTGGGAATGTAGTTGAAATCCTGCCAGCGCAGGTGCAGACTGTCGAGGTCGTCGCATGAATAGTTCACGTCGTCAAGCTCCATGAGGCAGGCCAGCGGCAACACACACGTCTCATGGCCGAAGCGCAGCACCGCGCCCCGCTCGCCATCGGCGATGGCACGGTCGGCACGGTCAATGATGTCGCGCATCAGTGCCCGTTCGATATAGGGCATCCGGTTTCCGTTGATGGGGGCGTTGGCCCAATGGGAATACCAATAAATGTTTTTCAACCGCCACAACTCAGCCAACTCATCGGTAGTGAAGTACTGATACAGCGTGAAATCATCGAATTGATGATGCCCCTGAAGCGACCCGGCCACGTCGAACACATCGCGCATCAACTGCTGCACGGGCAGATGCTGCGCCGCCCAGATTGTGTCGGTAATCAGCTGTGCCACAAAGCGCTCGGGATGCACATCAGCATGGTAAATGCTGTCGGTGGTTCGGTCCACTTCCTTGCGGATGTGGTTAGCCAGCGTGTCCTCGCCATAGCCCCATCCCATGTAGTACATATCGTGGTAGCTGGCATCGGTGGTGATGTGAAGCCGCGGATTAAGGCGGCGCAGGGTCATCGTTTCGTTTTGCATCGACAGGATACAACGGATGATGACCGTGGAGCGGGCATCGACCCGCGCGTCGCCGGCAAAAACCTGCGGAAAATTGCGGAACATGCGCTCGGCGATGCCACGGTGCTGCTCGGCTCCCACGTCCGAAAGGTCGCCAGCACGCTGCTGCATGGCCTGCTGCACACGGCGGAGCGACGCAAGCAGCAACTGGCCCTGGCGCGTGAGCAAACCCGCACGTTCTGCCTTAGAAAAAGCCTCCACGGGTGCGTTGTAGGTTCTCTCATGCGTAAGCCACCGGCTGCCATGACGGCCGTAGTGGTCAATGAAAAACGGCTCATAGCCCGCCGGTGCGTCGGTGAGTGCCGGCACTTGTTCGTCGGCGGGATAGGGGTAGGCGTAATGATTACTGCCGCTGCGGTCGGGATTGGCGGCCAACTGCGCACGGTAGTCGCCGGCATGAAGGGCCAGCGCTGCCATAGCCAGAACTATTGTGATGACGGTTGATTTCATTGTATGGTGGCGGGGATATAGGGTTCGCATGACAGTTTGTTGATAAAATAGTCGCGCACATCGGCCCAACGATAGTATGGCCCGGTCACGGCCTTGATGGGCAGAGTGGCCTCATGCTCATTGAGCAAAATTTTCACTAACACCGGGTGGTCGTCGGGGGCGTTGTCGTGCCGATAGAGCACCATCTGCACATTGCAGGCCATCGGGAATATTTTATAGCTGAGCCAGTGACGGTCCAGGGTTTCAAGGTCGGTGCTGCTGTAATCGGCACCATCCAGCCCCATGAGGCACACCAGCGGCAGCAACACACTCTCGTGGCCGAAGCGCAGCGAGGCTCCGTGCACGTCGGGGTGAGCCAGGGCATGGTCGGCATCGCGCACAATGTCGCGCAGCAGATTGGCCTCCATGTAGGGCACGCGGTCGCGGGAAAGCGGCGTGTGCGCCGAGAGCAAGTACCAGCGAGCGTTGTTGTAGCGGTACACATTCACGATGTCGTCGGCCGAAAACAGGTCGTAGAGGTCCACGTCGCGCCAGGCATGATGGCTCTGCATGTTACCCACCAAATCGAAAAGGTCAATCATCAGTTTTTGGCCGTCGATGCTATCGCGGGCAAAGCGTTGGTCACTGAAAAGTCGCCGCAACATGTGCTTGGGATTGACCCATTTGTCGCGCAGGGGTTCCAGGGCGGCTGCTGCGGCCTTTCGCAGGCCGGGCACCACGGGGTCGGAGTAATTCATGTAGTACATGTCGGCTTCCGACGCCTCGGTGCTGATGCTCATTCGGGGGTTGAGCGCCGCCAGCACATCCACGGCGTTCTGCATCGACAAGATGCAGCGAATCACCGTTGTGGAGCGGGCACGCACCACCGCATCGCCGACAAAAACCTGCGGGAAATTGCGAAACATGCGCTCGGCGATGCCTTGATGCTGCTCGGCCCCGATGTCGCTCAGCTCGCCCTCGCGGCCATCGGCCGCATCGCGCAACCGGCACAGGATGTCAAGCACCTCATTTCCGCGCGGGGTGAGTGCGCCGTGGCGTTGACCGCGCTCCAGCTGCTGCACGGTGTAGTTGTAGAACCGCTTGCCGATGAGCCATCGGCTGCCATGACGGCCATAATGGTCGATAAAAAACGGAGTATAGCCCTCCGGGGCATCGGTAAGCGCTGGCAGTGGCCGGGCAGGATAGGGATAGGCCCAATAGTTGTTGGCGCTCTTCCATTTGTCGGCCTTGAAATCCTCTTTCAATCCAGCCGTGACGGTCAACGCGCCCACAGCGGCAAGGACAATAATAATCAGGAACCTTTTCATGACTGAATACGCAATTATTGATTCTGGTTACAAAATTAGTGAATTTGTGTCAGCTTTTTTCACTAACTTTGCACAAAATCCGAAAAAAACACCCACCACATTATGGCAGAATCCAATTTTATCGATTATGTGAAGATATTATGCCGCTCAGGCAAAGGCGGCGCAGGCTCGGCTCATCTGCACCGCGCCAAGTATGTGCCGAAAGGCGGTCCCGACGGAGGCGACGGAGGCCGGGGTGGCCATGTGTTCCTCAAGGGCAATCACAATCTGTGGACACTCATCCACCTCAAATTCACCCGACACATCTTCGCAACCGACGGCCAAGCCGGCAGTGAGAACCAATCAACGGGGCGCGACGGTGAGGACCGCACCATCGAGGTGCCCTGCGGAACGGCTGTCTACGATGCCGAAACGGGAAAATTCTTGTGCGATGTCACCGAGCACGGTCAAGTGGTGAGATTGCTGCGCGGAGGGCGCGGCGGCTGGGGAAACACCCACTTCAAGAGCGCCACCCGTCAGACGCCACGCTTTGCCCAACCCGGCGAAAAGGGAGTGGAAAAAGCCGTAATTCTCGAACTAAAACTGCTGGCCGACGTGGGATTGGTGGGATTTCCGAACGCCGGAAAATCGACGCTGCTGAGTGTCATCAGTGCAGCAAAACCCAAGATTGCCAACTATCCCTTCACCACTTTGGAGCCGAATTTGGGCATCGTGGACTATCGTGGCCAGCAATCTTTCGTCATGGCCGACATCCCTGGCATCATCGAGGGTGCCAGTGAAGGGCGCGGGCTGGGACTGCGCTTCTTGAGGCACATCGAGCGTAACGCTGTGCTGCTGTTCATGATACCTGCCGACAGCGACAACATCGCGCACGAATACGAAGTGCTCTGCCATGAGTTGGAAACCTTCAACCCCGACTTGGTGGACAAACCCCGCGTGCTGGCCATCACCAAATGCGACATGCTCGATGACGAACTCATGGACCAAATGCGCGCTGAGCTGCCCCAAGGAGTGGAGGCGCTCTTTATTTCCAGCGTGGCACAACGAGGCCTCACCGAACTCAAAGACCTGCTGTGGCGCACCATCAACGACGAGCGCAACCGCATTCCTGAATCCGTCACCCAGCGCGACCTCGACGAGCGCCACCGTGAAAAAGCCGAAGACGACTTCATCTTTGAGGCCGAGCCTGACGAGCAATACGACGACAACAGCACGGGCAAGATGGTGAGCAAGGACAGCAAGGAATGGAACGACGAATACTGGGCCGAGGATTATATCGACCCCGATGCCGACTGGCAAGTGGTGAGCGACCCCGACGACGCCTGACCTTTCACATCGGTTTTACCCCTACCAAAATATGTTATGCAACACTTTCAGCGTTTTTATGCTAAAAAGTGTTGCATAATTTTATTATTTGTTTTATTTTTGCGATTGAGGTTTGATTTTTTCAACCCGCAAGAGGATGAGAATGCCACGTTTTAAAATATCAAACACATTCAAGGCCACGGCCATCGTGCTATGTGGCATCATTGCGGGTACGGCGGCCTATTTTGCTTACACACTGCGCTTCCACTCCTATCTGGGCGACGACCCGAGCGCATGTGTGAACTGCCACATCATGACGCCATACTATGCCACATGGTCGCACTCATCGCATGGACGCGACGCCACATGCAACGACTGCCATGTACCCCACCAGAACATGGCGCGCAAATATCTGTTCAAAGGCACGGACGGCATGAAGCATGTGGCCTATTTTGTGACGCACAGTGAGCGTGATGCCATCATGGCCGAGGACGCCAGCGCACAAGTGATTATGGACAACTGCATCCGCTGCCACACACAACTCAATCAAGAGTTTGTGAAAACGGGACGCATCGACTATATGCTGGCCAAGCAAGGTGAGGGAATGGCTTGCTGGGACTGCCACCGCAACGTGCCACACGGCGGCATGAACTCGCTGAGCGGAACACCCGGAGCCGAGAGCCAAACGCCGTTGCCGCCGTCGCCCGTGCCATCGTGGATGCAGCAGATGGTTGATTGACGAGAACAAAAAAACGACAAGATATGGCAAGAGAAATCAAAAAATGGCAAGGATGGGCATTGTTCGGAGGGACAATGGCTGTGGTGTTCGTGCTGGGACTGCTCACGAGCGCGCTCATGGAGCGACGCGCCGAGGTAGCCAGCGTGTTCAACAACAAGCGCACACAGTTCACCGACTCCATCGTTGCGCAAAACGAGAAATTCAAGGCCGACTACCCGAGAGAGTACGAGACCTGGGCCATGACCGAAGACACCACCTTTGTGAGCGAGTTCAACGGTTCTCAGGAAGTTGATGTACTGGAACAGCGCCCCGAAATGGTGATTTTATGGGCCGGCTACGCGTTTTCACGCAACTATAACACCCCCCGCGGCCACCATCATGCCATCGACGACATGCGCAAAATTCTGCGCACCGGCAATCCGGGCATCGACGGCGACACCGACATGCAGCCCGGCACCTGCTGGACATGCAAGGGTCCCGATGTGCCCCGCATGATGCGCGAGCTGGGCACCGATGTGTTCTACCACAAGCGGTGGAGCGAGCTGGGTCCCGAGATTCATAACACCATCGGCTGCAGCGACTGCCACGACGCTCGCACGATGGACCTGCGGCCGGCACGCCCCGCCTTGTACGAGGCATGGGCGCGGCGCGGACTCGACGCGAAAAAAGCCACCCATCAAGAAATGCGCTCGCTGGTGTGCGCCCAGTGCCACACCGAGTACTATTTCATCAAAGCCGACGACCCCAACAATCCCGGCAAGGCCGACTACCTGATGTTCCCGCAAGACAAGGGTCTGACGTGTGAGGCCGCCGAAGCCTACTACGACTCCATCGGCTTCTACGATTACATCCACCCGCTGTCCAAGACACCCATTCTCAAAGCCCAGCATCCGGGCTATGAAGTGGCCCTGCAAGGCATCCACGGACAGCGCGGCGTGTCGTGTGCCGACTGCCACATGCCCTACAAGAGCGAGGGCGGCGTGAAATTCACCGACCACCACATCATGAGCCCGCTGGCCAACATCGACCGAACATGCCAAACCTGCCACCGCCAAGATGCCGAGGTGCTGCGGCAAAACGTCTACGAGCGCCAGCGCAAATGCACCGAAGTGCGCAACCGCGCCGAGAAAGAACTTGCCACGGCCCACATCGAGGCCAAATTTGCCATGGAGCACGGTGCCACCGATGCCGAGCTGAAACCCATCCAGGCATTGCTGCGCAAGAGCCAGTGGCGGTGGGACTACGCCATCGCATCGCACGGCGCCACATTCCACGCCCCACAGGAGGTGACAAGGCTGTTGTCGCACTCGGTCGACTATGCCCAACAGGCACGCCTGCTCACCGCCAAGGTGCTTGCACGCCACGGCTTCACCGGTGATGTGCCCATGCCCGACATCAGCACCAAGGCCAAGGCTCAAGCCTACATCGGACTTGACATGGCCAAACTCGAAAGCAAGAAAAAACGCTTCCTCAACGAGGTGGTGCCCAAATGGGTGGACGACGCCAAGAAAAAAGGCAAACTTATAGAATTGTAACGCTCTATGTGGTCAAAACCCTGGCGACTTACCGAAGCATTCACCATAGACGGCGGGCTGGTGACAACCGGCCTGCTGCTGCAATACACCGTGGGCCCCATTGACTGGGACATGCTGGCATGGCCGGTCAATGCCAGCATTCTGGCCGTGCTGGTGGCAGGCATGGTGACCGTGTGGTGGAGCGGCACCTGGCACAAGATTTACGCTTGCCATTGGTTGGGAGGGCTCGACAACGCCATCGGCGCGCTGGGCTGCGTGGTAGTGGTCACACTGGTGATGGGGCTGACACGCCAGATACCGTTCAATGCGCCCACAATACACGACAATCCCCTCGACGCACTGGGGCTCACACGCATGCTGAGTTTTTGGCCATTGGTGCTGCTTTACTTGTGGCTCACGTTCTCGTTGGGGGTGGTGGTAATGCGACGACTCATTCCTTTTCGCTGGCGCAACCTGCCTTTTCTGCTCCTCCATGCCGGCCTGCTGCTGGTGCTGCTGTGCGGCACACTGGGCAGTGCCGACATGCAGCGACTGAAAATGTATGTGGCCCAGTCGGCTCCTGAATGGCGCGCACTGACCGACGACGGCCGCGTGATGGAACTGCCACTGGCCATCGACTTGAAGGAATTCATCATGGAATACCACACCGACTCACTGCACACCCCCAAGCGCTATGCCAGCGACCTCGACATTCTCACTCACGACGGCCGACGCCTGCACACCGTTATCGAAGTGAATCGCCCTGCCAGCGCCTTGGGATGGAAAATCTATCAATACGGCTACGACCGCATGCCAGGTGTTACCGGCGATGAAGGAAACGTCAGCATATTGGAACTGGTGCGCGACCCCTGGTTGCCCGCAGTCTACACCGGCATCTACATGCTCATTGCCGGGGCTTTGTGCTTGCTTTTTATCACCCCACGCAAAAAAACCGACTCCGATGACTTGGCAGCTGTTTAGTTATTTCGCTCTGGGAGCATTGCTGTTATGGGCCATGGGCGCTATTGCAGCTTGGCGTCAGAATTCCTGGCTGGCACGCGCCGCCACCATCACCGGCCTGGCGGTGTTCGGCACATTCATCGCGCTCATGTGGGTGTCACTTGAACGGCCGCCACTGCGCACCATGGGCGAAACGCGGTTGTGGTACTCCTTCTTCCTGCCATTGGTGGGGCTGGTGGTCTATGCACGATGGCGCTACCGATGGATTCTCTCCTTCTCCACAATCATGGCCACCGTCTTTGTGTGCGTAAACCTGTTCAAGCCTGAAATCCACGACAAAACCTTGATGCCGGCACTTCAGAGCCCGTGGTTCGCGCCCCATGTCATCATCTATATGTTTGCCTACGCACTGCTGGGTGCCGCATTTGTAATGGCCGTGTACCTGCTGTTTTTCAAGCGCAAGCGAAGTCAAAAGGGCATAGGCGCTGAAATGTCGCTCACCGACCAGCTGGTGCGCGCAGGCCTGGCATTCATGACCGTGGGCATGATTTTCGGCGCATTGTGGGCCAAAGAAGCCTGGGGGCACTATTGGTCGTGGGACCCCAAGGAAACATGGGCTGCCATTACCTGGTGGGCCTATTTGGTGTACTTGCACTTGCGCTTGCGCTATCCCAAAAAGCATCGCGAGGCGCTGCTGCTGCTCGTGGTGGCATTTGCACTGCTGCAAGTGTGCTGGTGGGGCATCAATTACCTGCCATCGGCCCAGGGTGCAAGTGTTCACACTTACGCCTCCTGACACCAACCCTACAGGGACCGTCGCTCCGTCGGCTTTAGGATATTCGCATTTTTTTGATTACTTTTGTGCCAGTAAAATGAGTGAACGATGAAACCGGCGCTGATGATACTGGGATTGCTGATGGTTGTAGGCCTGGTGCTATGGCTGCTCGACCGACGCGCGCGCAACCGCGGTGATGTCGCCCCCTTAGTGGAACCGCCACAGGGCTGCACCGACGATTGCTGCTCCACCCATGCCACCTGCCCCAGCACGCAACTGCTGGCCGCTGAATGCGGCCCCTTGGCCTACTTTGACGACGAAGAGCTCGATGATTATCGCGGGCGCGAGGCACAGGACTACACCGACGACGAGGTGGAGCAATGGCGCGATGTACTGATGACACTGCGGGCCACCGACCTGCTGCCGTGGCGGCAAAGCGTGAAGCGCCGCGGCCTGGTGATGCCCCAAGCCATAGCCGATGAATTCCTGCTCCGCGTGGCCGAGGCACAATAAATGACCGCCGCATGCGTTTAATTGTAAAATAGGCAATTCTTTCATGCACAAGATAAAACGACATATTCCCCTGATGCTGATAGTCGCAGCCCTGCTGTTGCCCGGCTGCAGCGCAAAGAAGAATACGGCCACATCGCGCTTCTGGCAGGCATTCACCACGCGCTACAACGTCTACTACCACGGCAAGACCAACTACGACGAGCAGCTGCAGGAAATGCTCAGCACCTACGAGGACGACTACTCACAGCATGTGTTCATCCACCCGGCCGAGGCCCGCAACTATCCCAAGGCTCCACAGCCCACAGGCAGTTTCGACCGCACCATCGAGAAAATGCAGAAAGCCATCGCCTTGCACTCTATCAAGAAAAAACCCAAAAAGAAAGCCGGCAAAAGCAGCGACCCGAAGTACCGCGAATGGATGAAGCGCGACGAGTACAACCCCTTCCTGCACAATGCATGGTTCACCCTGGCACAAGCCCAATACATGAAGGGCGATTTCTTGAACGCCGCGGCCACATTCCGCTACATCACGCGGCACTTCTTGTGGAAGCCCTACCTGGTGCAGGAATCGCAAATTTGGGAGGCGTTGAGCTACTGCGCCATGGGCTGGACCACCGAGGCCGACAACGTGCTGGCGCATGTGCATATCGACAAAATCACCAACAAGCGCATCCGTTCACTGGCCAATCTGGCATGGGCCGACTACTACATCAAGGACCGCCGCAACGAGCAAGCCATCCCCTATCTGGCACAAGCCGTGAAAGGGGCAAAAGGAGGGCAAAAAGTACGCCTGAACTTCTTGCTGGGACAGCTCTATGAGGAAACCCAGCAATACGATTTGGCTTATCGCGCTTTCAAAAACGCCGGCAGCAGCAGCGGTTCGACCTACCGCACCAAGTTCAACGCACGCATCAAGCAGAGTGCCGTCTATCGCGGAGTGAACATCACCAGCGAGGTCAGGGCACTCAAACGCATGACGCGCTACGACCGCAACAAGCCCTACCTCGACCAAATCTACTACGCCATCGGCAACTTGTACCTGTCGCGCGGCGACACCACCCATGCCATCGAGAATTATGTGCAGGCAGCCAAGAAAAGCACCCGCAACGGCATCGACAAGGCAATCAGCCAGCTCACGCTGGGTGCGGTATACTTTGCCCAGCACAAGTACGACCTGGCACAGCCCTGCTACGCCGAGGCGTTGCCGCAAATCAGCGAGGACTATCCCAACTACAAACTGCTCAAACACCGCAGCGACGTGCTCGATGAGCTGGCCGTTTACTCGGGCAACGTGACCCTGCAGGATTCGCTGCTCAAATTGTCGAAGATGACCCCTGAAGAACAGAAGAAGGTTATCAAGAAAATCATCGACGAACTCAAAAAGAAAGAAAAAGAAGAAAAAGAAGCTGCGGCTCGCGAGACCTATTTAGCCGACCAAGCGGCCAAAGGCAACGCTTTGGGCGCCAAAGGCAATGCTCCGGCCACCTACCAAATAAACGACGACAAATCTTGGTATTTTTATAATTCGGCAACGGTCAATGCCGGAAAGACGGCTTTCCAACAACTGTGGGGAAGCCGAAAACTCGAGGACAACTGGCGTCGTCGAAACAAGGCCACCTATGCATTGACCGACGATGACCTGGACGACGACAACCTGCCCAACGACTCGACATCAGCAGTGAGCGCCGACTCGACCAAAGTCGACAAAGAAACAGCCAAACGCGAGAACGACCCGCATTTCGAAGAATACTACCTCAAGCAAATTCCCAAGACCGAGGAACAAATCCAGGCCGCCAACGATGTGATTCAGGAAGGACTCTATAACATGGGTGTCATCCTCAAAGACAAACTTGACGACTTCGATGCCTCGGCCACCGAGTTCAATCATCTGCTGAGCCGTTACCCCGACAACACCTACCGACTCGACGTGTATTACAATATGTACCTGCTCTATATGCGCAAGGGTGACCCGGCCACCGCCGAGAGGTACCGGGATTACATCCTCACCGACTTCGCCGATTCCAAGTATGGGCAGGCTATGCAAGACCCGCTCTACCTCGACAATCTGAAGAACATGCCCTATGAGGAACAAATCCTCTATGAGCAAGCCTATGCCGACTACCTGAACAACGACAATGAAGGCGTGCACGCTGCCTACGACCTGATGATGGAGAAATATCCGTTGTCGAAAATCATGCCCAAGTTCATGTTTATCGACGCGCTGAGCTACGTCACCGAGCACAACTACGATAAATTCAAAGAAACACTCAAGGACTTGCTGCAACGCTATCCCGAAACCGACATCACCAGCACAGCATCATCCATCGTGAAGCAACTCAATCAAGGGCGCAAGCTCGAAGGTGGCGGCAGCAATGCACGAGGCATGATTTGGAGTGTGCGTCTGAGTAACGACACCACACCCGAGGCCCTGGAGAAGAAGTTCACTCCCTTCAAGGAGGACAACGACAAGCCGCAAGTCTTCATCCTGCTCTACCCCACCGACACGGTGAGCTCCAATTTGCTACTCTACGAAGTGGCACGCCATAACTTCAACTCGTTTGTGGTCAAGGATTACGACCTGGAACAAATGAATTTCGGACGACTGGGGCTGCTGGTGGTGAAAGGCTTTGCCGACTTCGCCGAGGTGACACATTACCGAACCATCTTCGAGCAAGACGAAACACTGGTTATTCCACCTCAGGTGCACATTGTGCTCATCAGCGAGAGCAACTTCTCCCTGTTGCTTAACGAAGGTCGCTCGTTTGAAGACTACTTCAACTATTTGGAGGAGCAAAACGACAAGAAGCACAAGAAACTCGAAGGCAGTGAAAGCAAAGACAAATCCGACGACGACAATATCACAGAGTCCGACTCGCTCGCACTCAACACCGACTCTTTGACTCTCAAGACCGACTCTTTGACCTTGAGCAGCGATTCGCTGGCCCTGGCCGACAGCACGGCCACGACTAAGAAGGCCGTCGAAAAGAGCGTGCGCGACACCAAGAAGGCACAACGCGACGCCGAAAAGGCCAAGAAGGCTCAAGAAAAGGCTAAGAAAGAAGCCGAGGAGAAAGCCAAGAAGGATGCCGAAGCCAAACGGATTGCCGACCAAAAGGCCGCCGAGGCAGCGGCCAAACACGAAGCCGAACAAGCCCGAAAAGCCGAGCTCAAGCGGCAACGTGCCGAAACAGCGAAACGAAAGGCCGATGAGGCGCGGCGTAAGGCTGAGCAGGAACGCAACAATAGCGGAGGCTCGACCACTGGCGGAGGAAGCAGCAGCATCGGTGATGGTGGAAGAACGGGTGCGACCACGCAAACTGTGCCCGACACATCTAAGTCTGTAACCGACACCGACGCGGGCACCACCACTACCGATACCGACCGCCGGAGCGTGCGCGACACCAAGCAGCAATCAAAGGCCGACAAGAAAGCGCAAGAACAGCGTGAACGTGAGTTGCAAAAACAGCGCGAGCGCGAAGAAAAAGCGCGTGAGAAGGCCGAAAACGAGCACCTCAAGCAGCTGGAGCGCGAGGCCAAGGAGAAAGAAAAAGCCGAAATGAAGCGCTACAAGCAGCAGCAAGACTCCATCAAGAAGGAGGAGAAAGCGCAATACAAGGCTCGACGGCTGGCCGAGCTGGCACGTGAGGACTCCATCGAGCAAGCAATGCTCGACCACGAGCGCATGATGGACAACGCACGCAAGTCACGCGAAGACTCGGTGAAGAATGCTCGCAAGCAGAAGGAGCAAGCGCTCAAGCAGGCCAAAAAAGAAAAAGAACAGGCCCGCAAGCAACGCGAGCGCGAACGCAAGGAGCAACTCAAGCAGAAGGAGCGCGAGCGCAAGCAGAAGGCCGAGGAACGCAAGCGTAAGCAAAAAGAGCGTGAACAAGAGCGCAAAGCTAAGCAGAAAGAGCGTGAGCAAGAGCGCAAAGCCAAGCAAAAGGAGGCACAAGAGCGGCAAAAAATAAGGCAGGAAGAAGCCAAAGCCGCAAGAGATGCCGCCAAGGCCGAAAAGGAGGCTAAAGCTAAAGCAAAGGCCGACAGCGACAAGAAATCGACCACCAAACGCGCCGAAACCAAAACAGGCAGCAACAAATCCGGTGGCACCGAAGCCACACGCTCGGTGAAAGACAAAAAGAACAAAGACTGACACAACGCAACCTATGGCAAAAGAAAAAATACTTTGGGCCGACGACGAGATTGACCTGCTCAAGCCCCATGTGATGTTCCTCAAAAGTAAAGGCTTTGAGGTCGAAACCGTCACCAACGGACGCGACGCGCTCGATGCACTCGACAGCGAGCGCTTTGATCTGGTGATTCTCGACGAGAATATGCCGGGCATCAGCGGATTGGAGGCACTGCAGCGCATCAAAATCATGCAGCCCAACGTGCCGGTCATCATGATTACCAAGAGTGAGGAAGAGAACATCATGAATCAAGCCATCGGCAGCGAAATCGCCGACTACCTGATTAAGCCGGTCAACCCCATGCAGATTTTGCTGTCAATCAAGAAAAATCTGCACGTCGACGAGCTTGTAGCCGTCAAAGTCACCGACGACTACCGCCAGCAATTCATGACCATCAGCCAGATGATTAACTCGGCAGCAACCATCGACGATTGGTACAACGTCTACTCCACACTGGTCCGATGGGAACTCACCCTGTCGAACACCGACACCAACCTCGACGAACTGCTGAAAATGCAGAAAGTGGAAGCCAACAATGCGTTTGCCAAGTTTGTGTGCCGCAACTACGACAAATGGCTCACCACCGACCAGCACCCACTGCGCAGCAACGAAGTGTTCAAGAGCACGGTGTTTCCCTTGCTCGACAAGGGGAAGAAAGTGTGCATGGTGGTTATCGACAACTTCCGTCTCGACCAATGGAAAGCCATTAGCCCCCTGCTGGCCGACCATTTTGACGTGCAGAGCGAACAACTCTATACCACCATCTTGCCCACGGCCACGCAATATGCCCGCAACGCCATCTTCTCGGGGCTGATGCCCATCGACATCGCCAAGATGTTCCCCGACCTGTGGGTCGACGAGGACGAGGAGGAAGGTAAAAACGTCAATGAGGCGCCATTGGTGCAAACATTGCTCGACCGTTACCGCCGCAAAGCGCATTTCTCGTATAACAAGGTCAACGACAGTGCAGCCGGAGAAAAGTTGGTGCAGAACTTTGCCATGCTCAAGAATTTCGACTTGAATGTGCTGGTGCTCAACTTTGTGGACATGTTGTCGCACGCGCGCACCGAGGCCAAGATGATTCGCGAGTTGGCCAAGACCGACGAGGCCTACCGCTCGCTCACCGAATCATGGTTCAAGAACTCTTACGCCATTGAAATTTTCAAACTCATGGCGGCCAATGGATTTACAGTGGTGCTCACCACCGACCACGGCACCATCAAGGTGGACAACGCCATCAAAATCATTGGCGACCGAAACACCAACACCAATTTGCGCTACAAAGTGGGCAAGAACTTGAGTTACAATGCCAAGCAAGTGTTTGAAATCAAGAATCCGCAACGGGTGGGGCTTCCGGCGCCCAATGTGTCGTCGACCTATGTGTTTGCCATGAACCGTGATTTTTTCGCTTATCCCAACAACTACAACTACTATGTGCAGTACTATAACGACACCTTCCAGCACGGAGGCATCTCCATGGAGGAAATGCTGGTGCCGCTCGTAGTGCTCACACCCAAACAGTAACCATTATTCATGAAACAGATTACAATCAACATTCCCACCACCGGTGAACTCAGCGAAGCAGCTCACCAATTCATGGCTCAAATGGCCGACTACACCGTCTATGCCTTCTACGGAGCCATGGGAGCAGGCAAAACCACATTCATCAATGCGCTTTGCAAGGCATTGGGCGTGGAAAGCGACGTGACCAACTCGCCGTCGTTCGCCATCATCAACGAATACCGAAGCGACACCACAGCCGAACTCATCTACCACTTCGACTGCTACAGACTGGAGAAAGAAGAAGAAGCCATCGACCTGGGCGCCGAGGACTACTTCGACTGTGGAGCCATCTGCCTGATTGAATGGCCCGAGCGCATCGAGAATCTGTTGCCCGACGATACCGTGCGCGTCGACATCACCGTCGACGAGGAGACCCAGGCACGCACACTCATCATGACGTTGCCTAACGATTGACGCACCGTCATGGCCACTTACATACTACTGGATTCCACCGCGTCGACCAACACGCACGTTGCCACTCATGCGCCGCAACTGCCCGACGGAGCCGTGGTTTACACTCATTGCCAAACTGCCGGGCGCGGGCAAAAGGGCAACCACTGGGAAAGTGAGCCGGGAAAGAATCTCACCTTTTCCGTGCTCATCAAGCACCCGCCGGTGCCGGCCATCAAGCAATTTGCCATCAGTGAGGCAGCTGCACTGGCGGTGGCTGAAACACTGTGCCGGCAAGCCGGTGAAGGGTTCGCCATCAAGTGGCCCAACGACATTTATTACCACGACAGCAAGATTTGCGGGTTGCTCATCGAACACTCACTGGCAGGCTCCGCCATCGAGCACACCATCATCGGAGCAGGAGTGAACATCAATCAGGAGCAATTCGTAAGCGATGCGCCCAACCCCATCTCGCTGAAAAACATCACAGGGCAAGAACACGATTTGGTACGATTATTGCACCAGATGTGCGAGCGCATGGAGGACTTGTGTGCCGCACTGGCTCAGGACGAAGCACTCAGGCAACTGCACAGCCGATATTTGGCCGCTCTCTACCGCAACGACGGCTGCCTGCACCCCTTCGCACTGCCCGACGGCACCCAGTTCTTGGCCGCCATCGTGGATGTGGCACCCGATGGCATGCTCACCCTGCGGCACAGCGACGGCACACAGCACAGCTATGCGTTCAAGGAAGTGAAACATGTAATTAAACAAAACATTTTATAACCATACATTCTTAATAACACTGCAATGAATAGTAAAGTCTATACACTCACAGGCGACAAGGGAACCACCGCACTGGTGGGAGGAAAACGCGTGAACAAGGATGACGCACGCGTAGAGGCCTACGGAACCATCGACGAGCTTAACGCACACCTGGGGCTGCTGGCTCACAACACCAAGCTCGATGAAGACATGCCCAAGCTCATCCGCAAAATCCAGAACAAGCTCTTCAACATCGGTGCTTACCTTGCCACCGAAAATGCCACCGAACCGTTCGGACTCACCCAGGACGACGTGGCACTGCTCGAAAAGCGCATCGACGAGATGGATGCCGGATTGCCTCCCATGCAAGGGTTCATCCTGCCGGGAGGTAGCAGGCTGAGCGCATTGTGCGACATCTGCCGCACAATCACACGCCGGGCCGAGCGGCGCGTGGTGACACTGAGCCACACAGCCACCGTTCACCCGCTTGTACTGCAATACTTGAACAGGCTGAGCGACTTCTTCTTCGTTTTTGCAAGATTTAACAATATTCAAAACCAAGTGGAAGAAATTTATTGGGAAAAATAAACCGCATATTTCAAAAAAGTATTATTTTTGCGCAATTTTTCTTGAACACTAACCTGCTAAATCAAAAAAGCTATGTATTGGACTCTTGAATTAGCCACCAAACTTGAGGACGCTCCCTGGCCCGCTACCAAGGACGAACTCATCGATTATGCCGTGCGCAGTGGGGCACCACTCGAGGTGATTGAAAACTTGCAAGAAATTGAGGACGAGGGCGACACCTATGAGTCAATCGACGATATCTGGCCCGATTATCCCAACACCGACGAGGACTTCTTCTATAACGAGGACGAATATTAACCACCCGCATATTCATCTTTATTTCATACTGAAAAATGAACAAACTTGACCATCCTGCCATTCTGGTCGTTGACATGCTCAACGACTTTGTTACCGGAGCACTGGGCTGCGACCGAGGCCGTGCTATCGTTCCCGCAACCGCACGCCTGCTCGACGCCGCACGCCAAGCTGGTGTACCCGTTGTTTTCTGCAACGACTGCCACTTGCCCGGCATCGACCGAGAGCTCAAAATTTGGGGTGACCACGCCATTGCCGGCACGCCTGGCGCCGAAGTGATTCCCGAGCTCAACCTTTGCGACAAGGACTTTGTGGTGCCCAAACGGCGCTACAGCGGGTTCTTCCAGACCGACCTCGACATCCTGCTCAAAGAGCTGGGGGTGAAAACGGTAATCATCACCGGCCTGCATGCCCACATGTGCTGCCGTCACACTGCCGCCGACGCTTTCTGCCTGGGTTACGACGTGGTAGTGGCCAAAGAAGCCACCGACTCGTTCACCGAGGAAGATTACCTGAACGGATTGGCTTATCTAAAGATGTGCTACGGTGCCGATGCTTACAGTAACGACGAGCTCATCGGCATGTTCTGACACACATTCTTTCATTCAACATCAACACAAGCAGTGGCGACTGTCAAAATCGGTTGCCACTGTTTTTTTAGGAACCCGCCACGCCTTGACACATCTAAAGATTTGTGGAAATGGGAAAAAAAGGCTAATTTTGTGCCGAAAAAACTAATCGCAATTATTATGAAAAGAATTCTTTCTTTTGCCATCTTGGCAATCGTTGCACTGGCCTATGTCAATGCACAAACTTCGGTTCAACCCTATCTCACCACCAAACAATTACCCAACTTGATTAAATGTTTGCCGGCTCCTCCCGACACCATCGGAGAACATTTCGCCCATGACATCATGCGTTATTTCTGGGGGAAACAGCAACGACTGGACCCCGATCGTGCAGCCATTGCACGCCGCGACGCTGTGTGGAGCTATGAGGCGCTGTTTGCCGAGTTCAACGTGCCTTTCGGCCTTACCATCTCCAAGACCGAAACCCCCGAAATCTGGAAACTGCTCGAAACCAGCCTGGTCACCACCGACCAGATGCGTGTGGAGCCCAAAGCGTTCTACAAACGCATGCGCCCCTATGTGCGCTTCCACGAGCACATCCTCACCTACGATGCCGAAGAGGACGAGGTGGAGTTGGGCCGTGAGGGCAGCTATCCTTCGGGACACACCATGCGCGGATGGACAACGGCACTCCTGCTTGCCGAAATCAATCCCGCCGCTGCCGACACTCTTTATGCTCGTGGTTGGATGTACGGCGAAAGCCGTGTCATTGTGGGAGCACACTGGCAGAGCGACATCGACAACACCCGCGTGGCTGCAAGCATCGGCTTCTCGGCCCTGCACACCAGTGCTGAGTTCCGCGAGCAGATGGCAAAGGCCCAGGCCGAGTTTGCCGAGAAAACGGGTTACACTGGCATCAATGAGGTAAAACCTGCCGAGAGAGTCAATAACAACAACCTCACCTATACCATCAACGGCACGCTGGCCACGAAAGATTCGCAGGGCGTGCTCATTCGCAACGGCAAGAAGTTCATTAAGTAACACCCGAACGAGTGTTCACTTAATCAAAAACGGCTCCCCAAAAAGGAGCCGTTTTTTTAGGTCACCGACGATGATTACGCGGATGGTGTTCCAAAATCTCCTGCCGCAGGCGGCTGCGGTCTAAATGAACGTAAATCTCAGTAGTGGTGATGCTTTCATGACCCAGCATCTGCTGGATGGCTCGCAGATTGGCTCCACCTTCGAGCAAATGGGTGGCAAAGGAATGTCGCAGCGTGTGCGGGCTGATATTTTTTCGGATACCGGCAAGCAGGCACAATTCCTTAATAATGTGAAATATCATTTGCCGGGTAAGTTGTCCCCCACGACGGTTCAAGAACAAAATGTCGTCGCATCCGCGCTGCACCGTCAAATTGCAGCGATATTCAGTCAGATAGGAGTCGATGCAGGTGAGGGCCACGGGCGAGATGGGCACCATGCGCTGCTTGTTGCCTTTGCCCTCTACCATGACGTACTCCTCCTCTACAAAGAGTTGCGACATTCGTAGCCCCACAAGCTCACTCACACGCAGGCCACAACCATAGAGCGTCTCGACTATGGCCCGGTTGCGCACCCCCTCGGGCTTACTCATATCGACACAGGCTATCATGGCATCCACCTCGGGCAACGTGAGCACTTCGGGCAGATGGCGCCCCACGGCCGGCGTGGCAAGCAGTTGGGTGGGGTTTTGGTCCATAAAGCCCTCAAGCCGCAGGAATTTATAGAAGTTCTTCACCCCGCTGATGATTCTTGCCTGCGACCGCGGCCCGATGCCCACATCGTGCAATGCGCACACAAAAGCCTCCAGATTGTCGGGTGATGCGTGATTCACCGCCACCCCTTGCTGCGACAGATAACTGATGAGTTTTTCCACGTCGGCACAGTAGCTCGCCGCCGTGTTGACCGAGAGTCCTTTCTCAATGCGCAGATACACTTCGTAGCGCGCCTTGACATCGGCCAAATCAGTAATTTCCCTCATAGTCGCAGGAGGGCTTAGAACCCAGATTGTCGGTGATGGTGACATGCGCCGTGTGGTCGGGACGCAATTCCACCGAATAATGACGGTGGCTGACCCAGTTCACCCAATGCACATCGGCCTCAAACCGGGTGGCGCTCGGCCAAGCATAGATGCCGGCCGTGGTGTAAGGCGATGTGAGCCCGCCAAAACGGTTCATGGCCAACACATTATAAGGCGGTGCGACAGGTGTGGTGGCATAAGCCCACTGCTTATGCGCCAATGGCAAGGAGTAGCCATCATGAAGCAGTGTGACGGTGCCGTCGGCACCCATCGTCAGTGTGAGCGGTTTCTGTCCGGCCGCCTCAATGGTATAAGACTTCTCTGCACTGCCTTTTTTGCGCCCTTTAGGCGCGGGCAATTCCGCTGTAGCGCACAAGCGGTCTAACCGTTTCTGCCATCGAGGCTCGGGAGCCAGCGCCGTGGCGCTCAATCCGGGCATAAGATAATTCCAGATGCAGGCCAGCTGGTCATGGCCACGATGGCTCAGGCTGTTGATGACCACCACCAAGTCCTCTTCGGGAACCATCACCACATATTGCGCCAGTGCGCCGTCGGCACGAATGGAACCGGGCCACTTGCTGCGCCACATCTGATAACAGTAACCTTGATTGCCGTCGGTGGGCGGGGTGGTGCTTGGGGCACACTCTATCTGCTTGGCGGTGGCCTGCTCTATCCATTGCTCACTCACCAACTGTCTACCCTGCCACTTGCCCCGGCCATTGATCAGCAAGCCTAATTTGGCCAACGTTTCGGCCTGCACGCGCAGCCCCCAGCCACCGGTATTGATGCCATCGGGGCTTTCCTCCCATTCGGCTTGCGTGATGTGCATGGCATCAAAAAAGCGGCTTTGCAAATATTGCAAGGTCGTCATGCCCGTCACCCGCTGCACAATGGCGCTGAGCAAGAACGTGCTCATCGAGTCATAAGCAAAATCTTTTCCGGGCTCTTTCGCCGGCTTGGCAAGCCAGGTGGCTATCCAATCAGGATGGGAATTGCGCATCTCCCAGTCAGGTGTGATGCCGCTGGCCATCACCAGCAGATCGCGCACGGTCATTGCAGCCAGGTTGGCAGCGATAGTGTCGGGCAGTCGGTCAGGGAAAAAGGCCGCTACACGGTCGGTAAGACGCAATCGGTTCTCGTCAATGGCTTTCCCCACCGCCAAGGAAACAAATGTCTTGCTGCACGAATAGAGCGTGTGAGAGTCCTGTGCACGGAACGGAGCAGGATGCACTTCGGCCACCACACGCCCATGGCGGAGCACCATCACATGATGCACATGGGTGCGCGGAACCACAAGCAGCGAGTCGATGAAGCGCACCACAGCCTGGGTGCTGATGCCTTCGGCCGCCGGAGTGGAGCGTGGCAAATCGCCCGTCTGCGCGGCTGCCAACAGCGGCAGCAATGCCAAAAGAAGTAAGCGGATGATTCTCATTTTTCAAAAGTTTAAGAATGGATAACTATGTTGCTTCGGGTTCGGTCGTCGGGGTCGCGTTCCACAACAATTTGCACCGGAACACGCTCTTTGAGAGTTTCCACATGACTGATGATGCCCACGCGGCGTCCACCCATATCCCGCAACCGCTCCAACGCTTCCATCACCTTGTCGAGACAGGAAGCGCTCAATGACCCGAAACCCTCGTCGATAAACAAAGTGTCGACGGCAAACACATGGCCTGTTATACTGGCCAGCGCCAGCGCCAAAGAGAGCGACACCATAAAACTCTCGCCTCCGGAGAGTTGATAGACGCTCGACGCACGATTGCCGCACTGCAAATCGCGTACAAGCACAGTGAGTGTGCCCGGTTGACAAAACAATTCAAAACGGTCGTCAAACCACATCAGATAGTGGTTGGCGCGCTGTAGCAGGTCGTTCAAAATAAAACTTTGGGCTATGTTGCGGAATTTCTTTCCATCCGAACTGCCCAGCAACTCGTTAAAAGCGCCCCACTCGTCAGCATCGGCTTTAAGCACTGCTAATTGGGCGGTTTCATTGGCAACCCGCTGCGCCTGGGCGCGGTCGTTCTCGAGCTGCTGACGCATCGCACCCGCCTGCTGGTTACCATTGGCAATGGCTTGCTTGATTTCTTCCTGTCGCTGAACAAAATATTCACGCGGATGCCCATCCAATTTCTCGCAACGAGCCTTCATCTCGCCCAGCTGACGCTCGATTTGTTGCCGCTCGCCCTCCAGTCGGGCCAAGTCGGCTTTTAGAGCGTCATGCTGCTGTTCGACACGCTCAATGACCTGCACAGTCAAGGCCGACAATTCCACCAAGCGCTCCCGACTCATGCCACTGCCCTCGACGAACTGCGTTATCTTGCGCTCATAATCGGCTGAAATGCGTTGCTGGCCGTCGAGTTGCGAGCGCCATTGTGTCCAATTCTGCGCCAATTGAATCCATCGGTCGGCCAAGTGCTCCACGCATCTCATTTCCGAAACTCCTATCGTCTCTACATCAGTATTTTGCATCACCTCTTGCTTCGGTAACTCCGTGTGTTCCAATTCCCCATTTACCCGAAGAATTTCATCCTGCAGCTGCTGCGCCAAATTCATCTGGCTCTGCACCCGTTTCATTTGTTCAAGCAGGGCATCGGCTCTCTTGAGTTGTGAGCCGATTTCCTGAATTTCAGCGCCGGTTTGCTCAATTTTTGTTTCTATGCAAGTCACAGTCTCTTCATCAGGCTTCAGCCGACATTTGTCGAGAGTCAGGCGGCTGAGTTCCTGTTGCGAGGCAAAGGCTTGTGCTGCCTGCCGGGCTTTTTTCCCCGCTTTCTCAGCCTCTGCAGCAAGGTGACGGGCATTTTCCTGTGCCGCTTTATGCCGCGCCTGCACATCAACCCATTGATGATGAGCCTGATTCATGGCCTGCTCGTAAGGACCCACCAAGTGTTCAAACATCTCCTCTCCAAGCACCCGGTCAACTTTCTGCCCGCACACAGGGCAAGTGTCGCCACTGCGCAATTCTTGACGCGCGTGTTTGGCCCACACTTCAAGACTGGTGTGCTGATGGTCAAATTCTTTCTTTGCCTGTAAATAGGCCGATTGAGCTTCATTGCACTGCCTGGCCAGCGGAGCAATCTTTTCGCTGGCAATACGTGCGGCCTCTTGAGCCCCTACAAGGTCGGACCGGGCAGCGCCCGCAGCCTCTTCAAATTCGTGTAAACGCTTCAATTCGTCGTGAGCCTTCTGCAGCAAAAACCGCTGTTCATTAAGTGCTTCTTGCTGCTTCTTTTTTTCTTGAACACCAAAGGATTGATATTGGGATTCCAACTCGTCGAGTTTCTTTTTGTGCTCATCGAGCCGGCCCTGCTGTTCCTGTTTCAGCCTCAACTCATTCAAGTAGTGCTCAAGAAAAGCATTGCCCGCCACAAGTTGCCTCACCTCGGCCTGCAAATCGGCTTTCCGGACCTCAAGCAAGCGACATTGCCTTTGTGCTTCATCGACGACGGCAAGCCATTGCCGAGGTTCTGACGACGCCCGCCATTGGGTGGCGTCGGTCATCTGTCGACGGTGCTCGTCGCAGGAGAGGCGCGCGGCCACTTCTTGCGTTTTTGCAGCCACCTCGCCCATTCGTTTTTGGGCTTGCGTCAAGTCATCAAACACCTTTATCGCATCCGTCACAAACTTATTTTGCTTCCCGAGGTCTGATATTTGCTCATCCAGTTCCTCCAACCGGGTATTCAGAGCGGCCTTTTGTTCATCATTGAGCAGCGTGATTCCCTCAAGCTGCTGTTGCTTTCGCTCCATTGCCTGGCGCTTCTCGCGCCAAATTTCAAAAATTTTAGCGCCGGTACGCGCATAAATGTCGGTTCCTGTGATTTTCTCAAGCATGGCCGATTTCTCATCGCCATCACTCTTCAGGAATTGGTCGAATTGGCCTTGCGGCAGAATGACTGTGCGATAGAATTGAGGCGCCGTCATGCCTACCGCACGCTCAATGACCTGCTGGTTCGCCTTCACCTTGTCGGTTGTCTCACCGCTTGTGAGGCAAGTAATGATCCACTTGGAATTTTGCAGTGTACCATTCGGTTTTTTATTCTTGCGGTGCACATGCCACTCGGCGCGGTATTCCTTTCCGTCATTGCCCTGAAAAGTCAGCTCCACGCCACCCTCGCCTTCGCCACGGCGCAGCAGTTGACGGGGGTCGCTCACGGCCAGCGTATCGTCGGAAACGACAACCCCGTCCTCATCGGCCAGCGCGTATTTCTCGCGGTTGGCCTTGGCCAAGCGAGGTGTTCCGCTGTAAAGCGCCAGACACAAGCTGTCAAGAATCGTGCTCTTTCCGGCTCCGGTGTCGCCGCAGATGAGAAACAATCGCTCACCCTCAAGTTCGGGACCGTCGAAAGCGATGGAGGCTTGACCCACCGAAGCGATATTGTGAATACTAAGCTTTTTGAGTTTCATGAGTGGTCCTCCTCGTCAATTTGTCTCAACACAGATTGGAGCATTTGTTGCTCACGCTCGGTCAAATCGCGCCCTTGGCGACCAGCAACATAACGCTGCGCCACCTCAATGGGTGACAGTTCTTGCAATTGTTGCGCGCTGAGAGAATACTGCTCACGCTCAGAACTGCGGGGCGATGTCACCCGCATGGTGCAAAAGCGGTGGCCGTGAGCGCGAGCCACCCGCACAGATCGGTCGTGAGCGTCGACCGGCAGCGCCTCGGCGGCCAGTACGTTCAGGCGTATATAACACTGACGACGGTCGGTGAGCGCCTCAAGTTGTTGCAATGCCTCAGACAAGGGCAGCGGTTCGGAGGCTGGTATCGTGTGCAGGGGGCACACATTCTTGATGGCGATGGTGCGTACTTGCGGAACGTCGTGACCGTTCAGCGTCACCAACGACACCGAGTGTTCGCACTGTTCATCGAAACTCACAGCAACGGGAGATCCGCAATAGCGCACACGATGTTCGCCACCCGCGATGAATTGTGGCCGATGAATGTGTCCGAGAGCCACATAGTCGTAGCCAGCCACCACAGCCGGCGGCACACTGTCGAGCATGCCGATGTTATCGTGGCCTGTTATGTCGCTGCCAGTGATGGTGAGGTGCGCCATAAGCACCACCGGCCGGCTGCGGTCGGCCATGGCAAGCAAGTCGGCAAAAAAGGCGTCGCCGGGCAACCGATAGCAATGAGGCACAGCCACTATTGTGCCCAGCAATTCACCGCCGGCATCATGAACGGGAATGAGGTGTCGTGCCGCCACATCGTCGTCACCGCGCGCCACCGCGCCCACCACTGTGATGCCTGCTACACGCCACAATTCGCGGTCACAGTCGATGCGCGAAGCGCTGTCGTGGTTGCCGGCAATGACCACGATGGTCATCGCCGGGCAAGCGGTTCGAAAAGCCAGCATGGCACGCACATACATCTTGACTGTGGCAGCCGAAGGAGCCGGCGTGTGAAACACGTCGCCGCTCACGAGCAACGCGTCGGGCTGCTCTTGCCGCACAATTTGCTCCAATTGCAGCAAGAATGCCGTTTGCTCTTCTTCTCGGTCATAATTATAAAGCACCTGACCTAAATGCCAGTCACTTGTATGTAGGATTTTCATAGCGGTAAAGTTACAAAAATTATCTCAAAAAAACATCGTTTTCGCGACAGCAATCACGAAAACGATGTTTTCCCACTCAAGTGACGCATCAAGCAAAGCTCACCTGACTATCTTGCGCGACTTCATCTGTCCGTTAGTGTAGGTGGTGACCTCGACTGCAAAGCCTTGCTCTGGCATCTGACTCAACTCATGGCCGGAAAGGTCGAAATACCTGACCGACATCACTTCGGCATCGGTCATCATGTCGGCTGTGCCGGTCATGACATCATCCTTCCACATCCTCTCCAAGAATTTCCATTTTGCGGCCAACATTTGCCAAATGCGCACTTTCCTATAAGGTATGTCGGAACTTTTATCCCAGTTCCAACGCTTGTAATCCGATTTGACGGCCGGCGTGATGTAATCCACATAGTCCAAGCAGTGCTGATGCGTTTCCTCAACTTTGGCGGGATAGGTCTCGCGCCACACCTCACGCACTTTTTGCTGGAAACGGGGAAATTTAGCGATTTCCTCAATCCAGTGACTCGTCACATAATATTGGGCTTCTTGATAAATAAAGTAGTTAAAAGAATCGGCGCGCCAATGCGAAGCAGTCGACCCAAAATCCCACACCGGACCGATGACGAGCTTTGTGTCTTCGCCTTTTTCTTTATGCCAGTAGCAACTGCCCGAGAACGACTCACAGTTGTCCACAATTTCCATCAGCACATAGAATTTGGCCAGCTCGTCAATGTCGACGTATTGCTCCCACCGTGTATCGCTCTTGTCCTCTACATAAATCAAATCATTGATATTGGTGACCATGTTTTTGAGGTATTCGCGCTGCTCGGGCGAGAGCACTTCGGGCGTGTGGGGTGTGAAGCGATTATAAGTTCCATTCCCCTCTTGAATGATCACCTGGCCGTCTTCGGCGTAATTGTCAATCTCAATGAGCCAGCCGCCTGTAATCAATTCGGGGTCGGTTTCCTCATCTGGTTGTTCCACCACGTTCACGCGGTCTTTTTCAACCCTGATTTTCTCGGCTACCCAATAGATGCCCAGATAATCTCCATTGACCACCAGTTCAATAGGACGCTGCTGTGGAGTCCACTCCAACCCCATGAGCGACGACAGGGTGAACCCGATTTCGTCGCGCTGGTAAGCGTTGGCATCCTCATAATGAGCCATCAGGCAGAAGTGTTTATTCTTTTTCAACCCCATCAGGGCCTGTTTCTTGTCGAGCTTGATGCGGTAGGGTTTCTTATCCATTTTCCACGAGGCGTTGCCGCGGCCCTTGATTTGCAAGGGCAGTTGCTCCTGAGCGCTGCCTATCGATTCAAAACCATCGAGGCCCATATTGTCAAGGTAATAGGTTCCATTCAGGTAATATTCTTTTTTGGTGATGGGCACCGAGTCCTCGGTAGTGATATACATCACCGGCAGTGTGCCCGAGATGTAGTCCGCGGGGTCGTGCCTCACCAAACCGGGGATGTGGATATGCACGACTTGCTCGCCATCGTAGAGGATGGTAGTAGCACTGTTGTAACGCGCCACCACCAGCATTTTGGCACCCTGGGGCACTGTGAGCGTGTGTGTACCGTCGGAGTTGCGACATAACATAGGATTGTTATTGTTGGCCGCAGCACTCACCGCCGGCCCGATGTAGGTCTCCTTCGACGCCTCTTCGGTTGAATACCAGGCCGCTACCATCGAAACTCCCGACGTTGCCTTGCTATTCCCTTTCACATAGAGGGTGTACTCCCCACCTTCTTTCAGATTATAATAACGGGTGATAATGTAGGCTCCGCCGGCAGCTATGTTGCCGCGGTTGTTTAAGGCATTGACAATATATTTTCCAGTTTCTTCCACGCCATAGGCTTTAGGGATAGTCTCGTCAGTTTCTTGGCCTAAAACAATGAAATGCTGTGCTGTCAAAACCAGCACCATAATTAGTAATGATAGTCTTCTCATAAAAAGCAAAATTTGAACTGTGCACAAAATTAAAAAAATTTTGTGCACAGTTCAAATTTTTATCATCATTTATCCTACATATCGCATATCTCATGATACAAGTCCCGCGGAAAAAGGTGTCAAAATTTGCTTATTACCTTTTTTTGAGGTAAATTTGCCGAAAAAGAAATGAAAAACACGCAATTAACTCCAAAACACTTGTCACCATGCCACAAAACGACCAAGAAATCAGAGAACGCATCAAGTATTTGATGCAGGAACTCAACTGCCGCCAAGTGCAGTTTGCGCAACGTATCGATGTGGATACTTCCAATTTATCGAAATACCTGAACGGACACCTGCCCATCAGTGAGGCGCTGGTGAACCGCATCGTGGTAAACCTGGGCGTATCGAAGGACTGGCTGCTCAACGGCTCCGACCTCCCCTTTGCCAAAGCGGCACCTGCAGCCCTGGCCGTGCCACCCGTGGTGCAGATGCCCATCGGCCGACAGAGCCAAGGCACCCCCGTCTACGACATTGATGTGACGGCCGGCACAACACCCCGCGCCACGATGTTCGGCGATGAACAAATTGTGGGATATGTGAATCTGCCCGAGATGGCAAACGCCAACTGCAAAATCGTGCGTGTGAGTGGCGACTCCATGAGCCCGGTCATCAAAAACGGCGATTTCATCGCTGTGCGCGAACTCGTCAACGCCCAGCAAATCTACTGGGGACAAATCTATGTGGTGCTCCTCGACGACTACCGTATGGTGAAGTATATTCGCCGGCACGCCGACCCGGCGATGGTGACCCTGCGCAGCGAGAACAAGGCCTACGACGACATCGACATCTATCGACGCGACATCCGTGAACTGATGTTTGTGCAGCACATTCTGCACATCGACACCCGCATGTGACGGCAGTGCGCGTCACCACGACGGTGGCAGCTGCAGGCTGTCGGGAGCTGTGCGCTCAAAGCGCACGCGCACGGTGGTGTCGGCCTCGACCATAGGCACGGTCACAGCAAGCACATCATCAGGCAGGTGAGGCAGCATCACCAGGCAACTGTCGGCCTGGCGGAGCCAGTAAAAATACCATTGCTGGGTGTTTTTCAGCACCCCCCACCGGCGACGTTTCTCGGCCTCTTCGGGGGTGAGTCGGTCGGCCTGTGCCACCAGGTCGATAGAAATCAAATCGAAATCACGTTTCACATGGTCGGGTGCCACCATCACAGCTGTATATTCCTCGTTTTCCCACCCCACGATGCCTGCAGCCAAGTCGGGTCGATCGCTGACAAAGTGCAACGGCACACAGCCGGCCAAGAAATCACCACTGCGGTATCGTTTCAGCACCGACGGTCGCACAAATTGCACATTGTCTTTGCCATAGTAGTGACAATAAGCGTCGGTATAAGAGCTATATAGATAAGAGTCGTAGAACGATGGCGACACCCAACGGTTGTCACCTTGCCACTCGGCGGCGGCAATCACGGCCTGCGAGGGCGATGCGGCAATGGCACGCTCCACGCGGTCATTAAAATGCTTATAGTCCACTATTGAGCGCCCTGCCTGAACAGCGGGGAGCACACAGGCCAGTGCGCAGGCCACGCCCGTCCATCGTTGCCATTGCGGTTTCCGTTTCAGCCATTGCCACAGCCAGGCCGCCGCCACCACATAGCTGAACACCGAGTAGGCTGTGTAGGCACGAGGCTTGATCAGGCTCATGCCCACCACCGTGAGAAACGCGCCCACAAAAACACAGTTCATCATGTCGTCGGTGCAAGCACGCCACCCCCGGCGCAGCCAGGTGTAGCCTATCACTAAAATCGCCAAGAAAGGTGTGATGAAATGACCGGTTTTGAGGAAAGTGTTGATGGCACGGCGCGACAGCAACTGCTGCCAACTCACATCGAGCACCACCTCACCATTCTGCACACGGCCATTCAGCACGAGCGACACCACAATCATGCCGATGCCCAGCACATAGCACAGGCATGCCGTGACCACAGGCCCACGGAACTGTCGGTGATTAAGAATGTAGTATATAAACAAGCCCACAGCAGCCGCCAGGCTCACACTCTCGTTCATGGCACCGGCCACAAAACCTGCCACAGCAGCAAGCACATGCCAGGCGCCACCGCGCGGATGCCTATGCAGCCACTTGAGCATCAGCAGAAAAGCAAGCGTGAAGGTAGCACTCCACAAATAGTTGCAACTGCCGCACAGCCACATCATCGTCTCGCCGGGATAAGGAAAAATCAGCAACACATACAGGCAGCCCATGGCCACTGCCTCCCAGCGCCTGCCGGCCAGCGACAACGAGCACAGCAGGTGCAGAAACAGCACAAACACCGCGGTGTTCACCACGTTGAACACCGCCTTGCCGGTAAGCCCCAAAAACACCTTGGCAATCATGTCGGCCAAGCGCCCGTTGGTGTCGACAAAATGATACGTCACCGATTGCCATAGCGTGCTCAGATTGCTCACGCGCACCGAGGTATTTCCCTCCACAAAGATATAGCAGATGTCATCACCCTTGAGTGTGGTGAAAACATTGAAGAAAAAGAAAACCAGTGCGGCAACAGCAAGCGCGCACCAATAGGGCCAATTACGGCCAGTAGCATGGGCAGTTCGGTTCATGATGCATCTTTTGTGCAAAGATAGTGCAAGCCGAGACCAAATCCAAAAAAATTTGGATTTGGCGAGGCGCAGCCTATCTTCGAGGCCGAAGGACTCAACGTAGTGCAAGCCGAGACCAAATCCAAAAAAATTTGGATTTGGCGAGGCGCAGCCTATCTTCGA
>JAFUWD010000041.1 GCA_017483645.1 Muribaculaceae bacterium
GGGCACGCTGGAGCAGGTGAACAGCTACTACCCCGGCGGCATGCCCATGCTCACCGAGGTGGTGTACGGCGACGCCCAGCCCTACAAATACACCGGCAAGGAGCTGGAGCGGCAGCACGGGCTGAACCAGTACGACTTCGGAGCCCGCTGGTACGACCCCGCCCGCCCGGGCACCACCACGATGGACCCCCTGTGCGAGCGCCGCCCCTGGGAGAGCCCCTACCTGTGGTGCGCCGGCAACCCGGTGAAGAATATTGACCCTACAGGAATGGTTATTATCGCTTCACAACCACAAGCACAACAGGCCATTAGAAACACGATATCGCTGGCTGAGAGGAAATATGTAAAGTTTAACACAAAAGGTGTGCTGGATACGGATTTGTTATTGAGTAATAATAGCAAGAGTGAGAACTATAACAATTTAGTTGTTATGTCAATAGTTCCTGATGTTGTTTCTGTTGAAATGGCGACCCAATATCAGTATAAGGATAATAATGGTTTTCTTAAACGCAAAGACATGTCCTATTATATTGATGAAACAATGAAATCTGCAGAAATCACAAGTGCTTTTGACACCTCGTCTGGAGAATTTGGCCTCACTGGAGTAACATTACTCCCAGGAAACGGCAACAGCGGTGTGAACACTTATGATGACAATATACATATTATCCTCAACAGCAATCTTAGCGAAACAGGTGCTGCCGAAAATTTCAGCCATGAGGGTTATGGACACGCTCTCATGTATCTTTTAACTCATGATAGGACCATGTCCGGACATCAATATGATGGAATGATGGAAATGAATAAGCGTCTGTATGATCAAATTTTAAAATCTCTGCGTGAAACCCACAATAACATGAGTAACAAATGAGAAAACACATTATATTATTGTTCAGTACATGTATTATAGGCTCCGCTTCCGCAATGTCTATAACTAATCCAGCAGTATCCATAAGTACACGTCATTGGTTTTATTATGTTAAGCACCAGCCAACTCATGTTTATAAAACAACAATCACTAATAAACGTGACGTGGATGTTTGGCTATGGTTTGATTGTGAACGGAAATCAAAAGCCGATAGTGCCATTGTTTATGATCATTTTTTGCGGCGAGGTGAGGGTGATAGGGGTGTTAATCTATTTCGAATGAATATGGAGCACGCTGCTGCATCTCCAATGTTATTTATAGAGAATGTTTTTGTGAAATGCATTAATTCAAAACAATCTTTTACAATTTACTTTATAAGTGACAGGGAAAATGACATAGCACTAAAGAGTCTTGTGGAAAGTATATGTTGTTATCAGGTTTCATATATATTCGAAAACTTTAAAATACTTCAGATAATGGATAAAAATGATTTTCCTTTTTATCAATATGATGAGATTATCAGTTCGCACGACTACACGGTGAGCGGCGTGCCCGCCACGCGGCTGGGGCAGACGGTGGACCACCACCTGCACACGGGCAAGCCGTGGCTGGGCTTCAACGGGCTGGGCTGGTACGACAACCGCGCCCGCGTGCTCGACGCGCTGACCGGCCGCTTCACCACCCCCGACCCCCTGGCCGAGAAGTACCCCGACCAAAGCCCCTACGCCCACTGCGCCAACAACCCCGTGAGGATTGTTGACCCAACAGGGATGGATTGGATTACCGCCAACTATGATGGTGAACATTTTATAAATTCGTGACAAAATTAGAAGAGTTCTAATAAATCTGTATTTATTATTAAAATCAATGATAACGCAAGAACAACTGAAAGAATTACAAGAGCGCAGCGCGGCTTTGAGCCGCTATCTGGACATCGAGGGCAAGAAAATCGAGGTCGAGGAGGAGGAACTGCGCACCCATGTGCCCGACTTCTGGGCCGACCAGAAGGCTGCCGAGGCGCAGATGAAAAAAATCAAGCAACTGCGGTTCTGGATTAACAGTTGCAGCGAGCTCGACCAGGCCGTGGAAGAAGTGGCCACGGGCTTCGACTTTGTGAAAGAGGGCCTCATCGACGAGGCCGAGCTCGACGGTCTCTATGCCACAGCACTCGACAAGGTGGAGCGGTTGGAGTTGCGCAACATGCTGCGCCAGGACGAGGACAAGATGGACGCCATTCTGAAAATCAATTCCGGCGCCGGCGGCACCGAGAGCCAGGACTGGGCGCAGATGCTCATGCGCATGTATCTGCGCTGGTGTGAGCGCCATGGCTATAAAACGGCCATCGAGCATCTGGTGGATGGTGACGAGGCCGGCATCAAGAGCGTGACCATCGGCATTGAGGGTGATTTCGCCTATGGCTACCTCAAGAGCGAGAACGGTGTGCACCGCCTGGTGCGCGTGTCGCCCTATAACGCCCAGGGCAAGCGCATGACGTCGTTTGCGTCGGTGTTTGTCACGCCGCTGGTCGACGACACCATTGAGATTGTGCTCGACCCGGCCCGCATTTCGTGGGACACTTTCCGCAGTAGCGGCGCTGGCGGCCAAAACGTGAACAAGGTGGAGAGCGGTGTGCGCGTGCGCTACCAGTTCAAGGACCCCTATACCGGCGAGGAGGAAGAAATCTTAGTGGAGAACACCGAGACCCGCGACCAACCCAAGAACCGTGAGAACGCTCTGCGCAACCTCAAGTCGATTCTCTATAACAAAGAATTGCAGCACCGCAAAGAAGAGCAGCGCAAAATCGAGGATTCGAAGAAGAAGATAGAGTGGGGCAGCCAGATACGCAGCTATGTGTTCGATGACCGCCGTGTCAAGGACCACCGCACCGGCCACCAAACCAGCGACGTGGGCGGTGTGATGGATGGTGACATCGACGATTTCATCAAGGCTTACCTCATGGAGTTTGCCGGCGAGTGAGCGTCGGCGACAGGCGTTTTAAACACGAATAGATAAATAATTCATTGCAATATGAGAGTAGCAATAGTTGGCGCCAGCGGCGCTGTGGGACAAGAATTCATGCGCGTGCTCGACGAGCAGAACTTTCCGGTCGACGACTTGGTGTTGTTCGGTTCCAAGCGCAGCGCGGGGCGCATCTTCACCTTCAGGGGCGAGGACTATGTGGTGAAGTTGCTTCAGCACAACGATGACTTCAAGGACATAGATGTGGCGTTTGTTTCGGCCGGAGCCAAGACTGCCATTGAGTTTGCGCCCACCATCACCAAACACGGCTGCACCATGATTGACAACAGCAGTGCCTTCCGCATGGACCCCGACGTGCCCCTTGTTGTGCCCGAAGTCAACGGCGACGACGCCCTCAATGCGCCGCGACACATCATTGCCAACCCCAATTGCACCACCATAATCCTGGTGGTGGCGTTGAAACCACTCGACCGTATCTCGCACATCAAGAATGTGCAGGTGGCCACCTATCAGGCCGCCAGTGGCGCGGGACTGGAGGCGATGGATGAGTTGGCACTGCAACAGGCTGAAATAGCCCACGGCAAGCTCGACACCACGGTGAAGCACTTCCAGCATCAACTTGCCTATAACGTGATTCCGCACATTGATGTGTTCGGCGATGCCGACTACACCCGCGAGGAGGCCAAGATGTATCACGAGACGAGGAAAATCATGCACAGCGACATCCGCGTGAGCGCCACCTGCGTGCGTGTGCCGGTGATGCGTGCGCACAGCGAGGCTGTGTGGATTGAGTGCGAGCAACCCATTACGCCCGACGAGGCACGTGCCGCGTTCCATCTGGCTCCGGGCCTTGTGGTGATGGATGAGCCGCGGGCCAACGTGTATCCTATGCCCATCTTGTGCACCAGCAGCGACCCGGTTTATGTGGGGCGCATTCGTGAAGACTTCAGCAGCGACAACGGACTCACCTTCTGGCTTGTGGGCGACCAAATCAAGAAAGGGGCGGCATTAAATGCTGTGCAGATAGCCCAGTACATCATTGCCCACCGCCCTCGGTGATACATCGGGAGCCGAGGCAAACGACGACAATATCCATCAGCGGCCACTACTACTTGTAGCGGTCGCTGATGTTGTAGATGGCTGTGAAGATGTCGCGGTCGGGACAGAGTAAACATCTGTATTTAAATAAATATTAGCAGTCAGTATTTTTCTGTTTCAAAATTATTTTGTATTTTTGTTTGTCCTTTAGCCATGCCAGTCTGAAAAAGGTATGACAGGACACGACATATTGAAGGCGTTTACTAACGTTTTGGTCTTGACGTATCAGGAATCTTGCAAATTCTAAACATCGAAGTCAAGGACAAGGCAGCGGTAGATGCCCGTTGTTGGATATGTGATTATATCATCGTCGTCACAGGGCGAGGTGTATCCATATTCGGCGTGGGCTTCTGCGTTGCTCGTTCGACTTCGATAGGCAGTGCAAGAGCCTCTGATACGTGGGACGAGTGACAAGTACAGACTCCCACGTCTTTTTTTATGTTTCGTTATTGTGTAATGTTTTTAGGTTCGGAAAGGGTGAGCGCCGACCATTAGGTACAATAATGAAACAATTAGTAAAGTGTTTTGCTCTTGCAGTGATTTTTTTAGCTAATCCGGGGTATGAAAGTGTTGCATCTACGATAAAAGTTCTTGTAGTTGGTAACTCGTACAGCAATGATGCATTTGGCTTTTTGCCGTTTGTAATGAAAGCGGCCAATTCTGATGTGGCCCTCACATTAGGAATTTGTATGGATGGTTCGCAAACAATACAAGGTCAGTTGAACCATGCTCGCAATGAAAACAGGCATTATGTGCGCTATCAGAAGTGGACCAAACGCACAGGGTGGACTTGTGATTATGGTAAGTCATTGTCTCAAGCGGTGGATGATGATGAATGGGATTGGATAGTGTTGCATCAGGCGAATGCTTTGTCATGTAAAGTGAGTACAATCACGCCTTATTTGGGTGAGTTGTTGAATTATTTCCGTGAAACAAAGCAGTTTACAGGTAAAATTGCTTGGATGATAACACCTGCGTTTGCCGAAGGCACGACATCATCAGGTGTAAACAAGCTTGGCCAGGTTTCTTCTGGGTTAGGATTAGATTATATCATGACCACGGATGAAATGCAGCAACGGATATTAAACGTGTCCAAGCAGTTGTTAAGCCAGTATGATGATATTGACAGGATTATACCCTGCGGATTAGGTGTTAGTTATGCGCGTCACACTTGGCTAAACCAGCTCGGTGACTGGGCTCCCAAGGATGCTTCGGGAGGCAACCTTGTTTATAAAGATGGACATCATTTACAATATGGAGTGGGAAATCTTATCGAGTCGTGGGTGGCTGCATTGTCTTTGTCCTGTAATCTTGACACGGCTGCTGTTGTGACAGGGTATCGTTGGATGAATGGTGATATCATGGCGGCCCGTGATAGTAAAAATCAACCAATCCCAACTGGAATGGATGTTGCAACGCAACAATTTGCTCGGCAATGTGCCTATAAGGCTTGGTTTGATTTTCAAACCATGATTGAGCAGGATTGGGATGTACAAGTGACATTGAATCAGTCGGAGTTGACGTTGAATCCAATGGAACAAAGTGCTTTGAATGCCGAGGTGGAAACTCTTTTAGAAAATATTGGTCTGGAATGGAGTAGTAATAATCCTTCAATTGCCACGATAGATAGTAATGGGATGGTTACAGCGAGGGCTCCGGGTGTATGTTATGTATATGCTTCTTCTATGGCGCAGCCAGTCTTTTTTGCTTCTTGTCGGGTGAAAGTATTGCATTTTCTTGGTGACGTGAATTTGGATAATGAAGTTAGCATAGCCGACGTAACTGTGTTGCTGCAACTTATTTTGGATCAAAGCAGTAATGAAAATAGCGATGTGAACAACGATGGAGTCACAAGTATCGCTGACGTGACAAGTCTTGTGCAAATAATTTTGAATGAGCCTTATGCGGATTGAAGACGGCCACTACTACTTGTAGCGGTCGCTGATGTTGTAGATGGCTGTGAAGATGTCGCGGTCGGCATCGGTCAGCATGATGCCTCGGCGCGCCATGACGCGCTGTGCTGTGTCGAAAAAGGCTTTCAGGGGCACATCCTTGAACCCGGCCTCGGCGCTTCCTTCCTGAAACGAGGCCACAAAGTTGCGCGGAAATCCAGCTCCGTGGACGTTCACACCCACGCCGAGCACCGTGGCGGTGTTGATCATGCAGTTAACCCCGGTTTTGCTGTGGTCTCCCATGAATAATCCGCAGAATTGCAGCCCTGTGCGTTCAAAACGCCGTGTGTTGTAGTTCCACAGCTTTATCTCGCTGTAATCATTTTTCAGGTTGCTGGCAGTGGTGCCCCCGCCGATGTTGCACCACTCGCCGATGACAGCATCGCCCAGGAACCCGTCGTGCGCTTTGTTGCTATAACCGATGAAAATGGTGTTTTCCACCTCGCCGCCCACTTTGCTCCACGGCCCCAGCGTGGTGCCACCATAAATCTTGGCACCCATCTTCACCTGGGCATTCGGGCAGGCGGCGAACGGGCCTCGTATGCAGGCTCCTTCCATCACCTGTGCATCCCGGCCGATGTAGACAGGGCCCTCTTTGACGTTGATTGTGGCTCCCTCGACGACAGCCCCCGGTTCCAAGAAGACACGCTCGGCCAGCCCGATGACGGTGTTGCTTTTCGGTAATGGCTCGGAGTCCCGACCGGCGGTGAGGTCTTGAAAATCTTGTGTGAGCACCGCGGCGTTGTGCTCGAAGAGGTCGTATAGGTGGTGCAGCGCCAAGGGGCGCTCGTCGGCTGGCAAGATGTGTTGGAATTGACGGTTGTCGAAGTCGGCCGCCCGACCGTTGAAGGCAATGAGTTCACCATCTTCGGTCATCAAAGCTTCGCCGGCATTGAGCTGCGCCACTTGGCGTGCCAGGTGGTGAGTGGGAACCACATGGCCTGCCACCATGAGATTGCCGCTGCGACGCGCCCGAAGCGGGAATTTTCCTTTCAGGTAAGGCACGGTCAGATAGCTGTAGGTGGCTTCTTCGCCCAGCAAAGCGCGCCATTTCTGCTCGATGGTGGTGATTCCCAGCCGCAAGCATGCGGTGGGACGGGTGTAGGTGAGAGGCAACAGGCTGCGCCTGATGTCGGTATCGTCGAAGAAGATGATATTCGGTTTCATGAAAATTTACACCTTATTATATAATATAGCACGGCAAATTTACTCATTTCCCGTTAATTTGTTGTAACTTTGCACAGAAATTTACCAATAGCTATCATTTATGACATTTATAGAGACAACAATAGCCGGTGTGTGGCAAATCGTACCCAAGCGCTTTGGCGATCATCGTGGATATTTCAGCGAAGTGTTCAAGCAAGAGGAGTTTGATCAGCATGTGGGCCGTGTGAACTTTATTCAGGATAACGAGTCGTTCTCCACTCACGGCGTGGTGCGCGGTCTTCACTTTCAGGCTGGTGAGTGGAGCCAGGCCAAACTGGTGCGCGTGTCGATGGGTACCGTGCTTGATGTGGTGGTGGACCTGCGTGCCGGCAGCCCCACCTATGGCAAGCATGTGGCCGCCCTGCTAAGTGCCGAACAAGGCAACCAACTATTTATCCCGCGCGGTTTTGCCCACGGTTTTGCTGTGCTTTCCGAGCAAGCGCAGTTCCAATACAAGGTGGACAATGTGTATGCTCCGCAAGCCGAGGTCACATTGCGTCTTGACGACCCTGCGCTGGGCATCGACTGGAAGATACCCCTCCAGGAAATGGTGCTCAGCGAAAAAGACAAGCACGGAGTTTTGTTAAAAGATATTAAACCTTATGAATATTAACAAACTTTTGCTATTTTCCGAATGACTTGAAAGATACATAGTTAAGCGCTGCGCCTGTGACGGTGTGGCGCTTTTTTTACCTATTATAAAAGGAAATAGTGCTCAAAACATTTGGCAGTTAGGAAATTAGTGCGTAACTTTGCATCGCTTTTGCGGCCCGAAAAACGCATTGTCGTTCACTAATCGGTTGATTTAGTGAATGATAACTTTGTGTGACGGGCTAAAAAGCATGAAAGTAATAACAATTAAAAACTAAAAGTAAAACAGAACTAAGATGCCAACAATTCAGCAATTAGTAAGAAAAGGCCGTACTTCGCTGGAATCGACCAGCAAATCGCCCGCGTTGGATTCTTGCCCGCAGCGTCGCGGTGTGTGCGTTCGCGTTTACACCACCACGCCCAAAAAGCCTAACTCGGCTATGCGTAAGGTGGCGCGTGTGCGCCTGACCAACGGCAAGGAAGTGAACTCGTACATTCCCGGTGAGGGACACAACCTGCAAGAGCACAGCATCGTGATGGTGCGTGGCGGTCGTGTCAAGGACCTTCCCGGTGTGCGCTACCACATCGTTCGCGGCACCCTCGACACCGCAGGTGTTTCGGGTCGTACGCAGCGTCGCAGCAAGTACGGAACCAAGCGTCCGAAGGCTTCGAAAAAATAATCGCGCTTTCAAGCCGACCTTTGATTACTAACAAAAAAGACAAACAAATTAAATTAACTTAGTTTTTAGTTTTATTGGATTGATGTAACATCGGTTGAGTAAATGGCCATAGAGTTGGCTGTTGAAGAACAAAGACGCAAACAACCAAGCAGACTGAAACTACAACAACTGAAACAATGAGAAAGGCTAAGCCAAAAAAACGGGTCATCCTTCCCGATCCCGTGTTCGGTGACGTGCGAGTGTCGAAATTCGTGAATCACCTGATGTACGACGGCAAGAAGAACACGTCGTATCGCATCTTCTACAGCGCCCTCGAGCTCGTGGGCAAAAAGATGCCCAATGAAGAGAAAACTCCTCTCGAGATTTGGAAGCAAGCTCTCGAGAAGGTCACGCCCCAAGTCGAGGTCAAGTCGCGCCGCGTGGGTGGCGCCACTTTCCAGGTTCCTACTGAGATTCGCCCCGACCGCAAGGAGTCAGTGTCAATGAAAAATCTTATCATCTTCGCTCGCAAGCGTGGCGGCAAAACCATGGCCGACAAGCTGGCTGCCGAAATCATCGATGCCTACAACGAGCAGGGTGGTGCCTTCAAGCGCAAAGAGGACATGCACCGCATGGCCGAGGCTAACCGTGCATTCGCACACTTCAGATTCTAAACTGACAACGCGCTGACCTGATAATCAATGAAGACTGACCCGCAACTGGAATTGACGCGCAACATCGGCATCATGGCTCACATCGATGCCGGTAAGACAACTACGTCGGAGCGCATCCTGTACTACACCGGCCTTACACACAAGATTGGTGAAGTGCATGATGGCGCTGCTACGATGGACTGGATGGTGCAGGAGCAGGAACGAGGCATTACCATCACCTCGGCTGCCACCACAGCATTCTGGAACTACGACTTGAAGAAATATAAAATCAACCTTATCGACACTCCGGGACACGTCGACTTCACCGTGGAGGTGGAGCGCTCGCTCCGTGTGCTCGACGGAGCAATCGCCACATTCTGCGCCGTGGGTGGTGTGGAACCGCAGAGCGAAACCGTCTGGCGCCAGGCCGACAAATACAATGTGCCCCGCATTGCTTATGTCAACAAGATGGACCGTGCCGGCGCCAACTTCCTGGAAGTGGCCCGCCAGATGCGTGACATCTTGGGAGCCAACCCTTGCCCCATCGAGCTGCCCATCGGTGCCGAGGAGAATTTCAAGGGTGTGGTGGACCTCATCACGATGAAGGCCCTCTACTGGCATGATGAAACGATGGGCGCCGAGTATTCGGTGGAAGATATTCCCGCCGATATGCTCGAAGAGGCTACCGAGTATCGCGACAAGATGCTCGAGGCTGTGGCCGAGTTTGACGATGAGCTGATGATGAAGTATTTCGATGAGCCGGAAACCATCACCACGGCCGATGTGAAGCGCGCCCTGCGCAATGCCACCTTGAAGATGGAGATTGTGCCCATGTTGTGCGGTAGTTCGTTCAAGAACAAAGGCGTGCAGCCACTGCTCGACGCAGTGTGCGCCTATCTGCCCAGCCCCGAGGACAACTCGGAGGTGACAGGCCATGACCCCGCCGACCCCGACAAGACGGTGAAGCGTCGTCCCCTGCCCGACGAGCCCATGTGCGCCCTGGTGTTCAAGATTGCCACCGACCCCTATGTGGGACGCCTGGTGTTCTTCCGCGTGTATTCTGGTAAAATCGATTCCGGCTCTTACGTTTTCAACGCTCGCTCGGGTCGCAAGGAGCGCATCTCGCGTCTCTTCCAGATGCATTCGAACCACCAGAACCCCATGGAGGTTATCGGCTGTGGCGACATCGGCGCCGGAGTGGGCTTCAAGGATGTGCGCACCGGCGACACGCTGTGCAGCGAGGACGCCCCCATCGTGCTCGAGGCCATGGACTTCCCCGATCCCGTGCTGGGCATCGCCGTGGAGCCCAAGACACAGAACGACCTGGAGCGCCTGGGCGTGGGACTGCAAAAGCTCTCGGAGGAAGACCCCACTTTCCAAGTGGAAACCAATGAGGAGACCGGTCAAACCATTATCCGGGGCATGGGTGAGCTTCATCTCGACATCATCATCGACCGTCTGCGCCGTGAGTTCAAGGTGGAGTGCAACCAGGGACGTCCCCAGGTTTCGTACAAGGAGACCATCTCACAGCCCGTGGAGCTGCGCGAGGTGTTCAAGAAGCAAACCGGCGGTCGAGGCAAATTTGCCGATATCATTTGCCGTGTGGAGCCTGTTGACGACGACTTCGAGGGCTCGCTGCAATTCATCGACGAGGTGAAGGGCGGCGACATCCCCAAAGAGTTCATTCCGGCCATCCAGAAAGGCTTCCAGAACGCTATGCGTAGCGGTGTGCTCGCAGGTTTCCCCGTCGAGCAGCTCAAGGTTACCGTCATCGACGGCTCGTTCCATCCAGTGGACAGCGACCAGCTCTCCTTCGAGCTTTGTGCCATGCAGGCTTTCCGCAGTGCTTGTGTCAAGGCCAAGCCGGTGCTCTTGGAGCCCATCATGAAGGTGGAGGTGGTTACCCCCGAGGAGAATATGGGCGACGTGATAGGCGACCTGAACAAGCGCCGCGGACAAGTGGAGGGTATGGAAAGCAGCCGCAGTGGCGCCCGCATCGTCAAGGCAACAGCTCCGCTGTCCGAGATGTTCGGATATGTGACCGCGCTGCGCACCATCACATCAGGCCGCGCAACCAGCACAATGTCGTTCTCGCACTATGCCGAGGTGAGCCGGCCCATCGCCGAGAAAGTGCTCACCGAGTGCCAAGGGCGAGTGGAACTTTTGAAATAAATTTTAAAAACTATAATAATGAACCAGAAAATTAGAATCAAACTGAAATCTTACGATCACACTCTGGTCGACAAGTCGGCCGAGAAGATCGTCAAGACGGTGAAGGCCACCGGTGCGGTGGTGAGCGGCCCGATTCCCCTGCCCACGCACAAGCGCATCTTCACAGTGAACCGTTCGACTTTTGTCAACAAAAAGTCTCGTGAGCAATTCCAACTGTCGGCTTTCAAGCGCCTCATCGACATCTACAGCAGCACGGCCAAGACCGTTGACGCGCTGATGAAGCTTGAACTGCCCAGCGGCGTTGAAGTAGAGATTAAGGTGTAATACCACCATCACAACAAACAAAGAAAGAAAACAAACAACGTGTTAATTAAAAAAAATTAGAGAAATGCCAGGATTAATTGGAAAGAAAATCGGAATGACATCCGTGTTCAGTGCCGACGGCAAGAACGTGCCGTGCACTGTTATCGAAGTAGGTCCTTGTGTCGTTACTCAGGTGAAAACTGTCGAGACCGACGGTTATGAGGCTTTGCAGCTGGGCTTTGTCGAGAAGAAAGACAAGCACACCACCAAGCCCGAGGCCGGTCACTTCAAGAAAGCCGGTGTGGCGCCGCAACGATTCTTGGCCGAGTTCAAAGGATTTGATGGTGACCACAAGGCTGGCGACACCATCACCGTCGACCTGTTCAACGACGTCGAGTTTGTCGACGTGCAGGGCACATCGAAGGGTAAAGGCTTCCAGGGTGTGGTGAAACGCCACGGCTTCGGAGGCGTGGGACAAAAAACTCATGGCCAGGACGACCGCCTGCGCGCACCGGGTTCAATCGGTGCCTGCTCGTACCCCGCTAAGGTGTTCAAGGGCATGCGCATGGCCGGACAGATGGGCAACCAGCGCTGCACCGTCCAAAACCTTCAAGTGATTAAGATTTTGCCCGAGAACAATCTCCTTGTTGTCAAAGGTTCTGTTCCGGGTTGCAAAGGTTCAATCGTAATAATTGAGAAGTAATGGAACTCGCAGTATATAACATCAAGGGTGAGGACACCGGACGCAAGGTGACCCTGAACGACGAGATTTTTGCCATCGCTGAGCCCAGCGAACACGCAGTGTATCTCGATGTGAAGCAATTCTTGGCCAATCAGCGCCAAGGCACCCACAAGGCGAAAGAAAGAAGTGAAATCGCAGGCTCCACCAAGAAGCTGGGTCGCCAGAAGGGCGGCGGCGGCGCACGTCATGGCGACATCAACTCGCCGGTGCTCGTAGGTGGTGGCCGTGTGTTCGGCCCGCGTCCCCGCGACTATCGCTTCAAGCTCAACAAGAAGGTCAAGGCTCTGGCTCGTCGCTCGGCTCTTACCTTCAAGGCTATGAACAACCAGATTTTGATTGTCGAAGACCTGAATTTCGACGCTCCGAAAACTAAAGATTTCGTAAACTTTACTAAAAATCTTAAACTTTTCGGTCAAAAGATACTCTTGGTTTTACCAGGTCAGAATAAAAATGTATTTTTGTCGGCTCGTAACTTGCCCGAGGCAAGAATTATTACTGCCAGCGATGTATGCACCTACCGCATTCTTGACAACAAGATGCTGGTCATCACCGAGGGCAGTGTTGACGTGCTCAATAATTTAAAATAAAAAAAGGAGGTAACTACAATGACAATTCAAATCATCCCTGTCGTGACCGAGAAGGCCACAGCCGTGAGCGAGAAGACAAATCGCTACACGTTCAAGGTATCTCCTGAGGCCAACAAGTACCAGATCAAGGACGCTGTCGAGAAGATGTACGAGGTCAAGGTCGTTGGCGTGAGCACCATGAACTACGATGGCAAAAAGAAGCAGCGCTACACCCGCTCGGGTTTGCTGCGCGGCAAGGTGGCAGCCTTCAAGAAGGCGGTTGTGACCCTGGCCGAAGGACAAACGATTGATTTTTATAGCAATATTTAATAATTAGAAATGGCAGTAAGAAAATTTAAGCCCACAACACCGGGGCAAAGACACAAGGTTATTGGTGTATTCGATGACATCACTGCACGTACACCAGAGAAGTCTCTTACGGTCGGCAAGCGTTCCACCGGCGGACGCAACAATGAGGGTCACCTCACCACGCGCTATCGTGGTGGAGGCCACCGCCGCAAATACCGCTTCATTGACTTCAAGAGAAACAAAGACGGTGTGCCAGCTCGTGTGAAGAGCATCGAGTACGATCCCAACCGTTCGGCTCGCATCGCGCTTCTTTATTACGCAGATGGCTATAAAGCTTACATTATTGCACCCAACGGACTTGAAGTTGGCGCTACAGTAGAAAGCGGTGAGAACGTGGCCCCTGAACTGGGAAACGCGCTTCCACTCAGTAAAATTCCTGTTGGTACGTTAATTCACAACATCGAACTCCGTCCCGGCCAGGGAGCCGCCATGGCTCGCGCCGCCGGCACGTTCGCTCAGTTGACATCGCGTGAGGGAACTTACGCTATCGTCAAATTACCTTCGGGAGAGACACGCAAGGTGCTTGCTGCATGCAAGACTACCGTTGGTGTGGTGGGTAACAGCGACCACGCTCTTGAGCAGTCGGGCAAGGCCGGACGCTCGCGTTGGCTGGGTCGTCGCCCGCACAACCGCGGTGTGGTGATGAACCCTGTCGATCACCCGATGGGTGGTGGCGAGGGACGCCAGAGCGGTGGACATCCGCGCAACCGAAACGGTCTCTATGCTAAGGGCTTGAAGACTCGTGCTCCTAAGAAGCAGTCTTCGAAGTACATCATCGAGAGAAGAAAGAAGTAATTTGATTTAGAATGTTAACACTATGAGTCGTTCATTAAAAAAAGGCCCTTACATCAGCGTGAAACTGGAAAAGAAGGTCGACGCCATGAATGAAAGCGGAAAGAAATCGGTGATTAAGACCTGGTCGAGAGCATCGATGATTTCGCCCGACTTTGTGGGACACACTTTCGCAGTGCACAATGGCAACAAGTTCATTCCCGTGTATGTTACCGAGAACATGGTAGGTCACAAGCTGGGTGAGTTCGCACCCACTCGCACCTTCCGCGGACACAGTGGCAACAACAAGTAATCAGGGCCCGGGATTTAACGTAATTTGATTTAAAAGAAATTCAATACAATGGGTAATAGAAAGAAAAAATCAGCTGAACTGATGAAGGAGGCCCGCAAGAGCCAGTCGTTCGCTAAGCTGCGCAATATCCCCAGCAGCCCGCGCAAGATGCGCCTCGTGGCCGACATGGTGCGCGGTAAAGAAGTCTTCAAGGCTCTTGGACTCCTCCATTTCTCCAACAAGCAAGCTGCTGCCGATATCGAGAAGCTCCTCAAGTCGGCCATCTCCAACTGGGAACAGAAGAATGGCAAGAAGGCTGAGTCGGGCGAACTCTTCATCAAGACCATCTTTGTCGATGCAGCCCCGATGTTGAAACGCCTCCGTCCGGCACCCCAAGGCCGAGGCTACAGAATCCGCAAACGCTCCAACCACGTGACATTGTTCGTGGACACTATTAACACTAACGAAAAAGACGCATAAACAGATATGGGACAAAAAGTTAATCCAATCAGCAACCGCCTGGGTATTATCCGCGGTTGGGACTCCAACTGGTACGGCGGCAGCAACTATGGCGACACTTTGCTGGAAGACAGCAAAATCCGCAAGTATCTGAATGTGCGCCTTGCTAAGGCCAGTGTGTCGCGCATCGTCATCGAGCGCACGCTCAAGCTGGTCACCATCACCATTTGCACTGCCCGTCCGGGTATCATCATCGGCAAGGGTGGTCAGGATGTCGACAAGCTCAAGGAAGAGCTGAAGAAACTCTACGACAAGGA
>JAFUWD010000062.1 GCA_017483645.1 Muribaculaceae bacterium
CGCAGAGTCACTCAACGCAAAGCTCAAGAACTTCAGAGCGCAAGTCAGAGGCGTTGTAGACACCAAATTCTTCCTCTACAGAGTCTCGCTCATCTTCGGATAAGACCGTCCCAAACACAGGTTTTTGCAAGTGACCCGAAATTCCAACCGTTTTTTTGATGAAAAAAATCAAGCCTATCTCCAACCGAGAAGGCTTGAATAGAGGAAGCGGGACTGATTGAGCCAAATGAACAAATATGGCCCGATAGCCCTATTCGTCCCTTGGCTCTGTTGTGGCTGTCACATGGCCATGCCGACGAGCAGCGGCAGGGGCAAGGTGGCCGAGGTTTTAAACGAAGTCGCCCGAATGGTGTAGGTTAAACATAATTTTTTGCTTCCAGATTGCCTGTTAGCACATCGAGTGCATTGCTGGCAAGCGCTCCCATTTCGTCTTCACCTGGGTAGCAGTAGACTGGCGCAAGATATTCCACGCGCTTGTTGAGGCGCTCCACGATGTAGCCCGATCGCGCCATGCCACCCGTGATGAGCACGGCATCCACTTTACCGTAAAGCACGGCCCCTTCGGCTGCGATATTTTTCGCCACATGATAAATCATGGCATTGACGATGAGTTCGGCTTGCTTGTCGCCCTCGAGCACGCGCCGTTCCACATCAATCATGTTGTTGGTGCCCAGATGTGCAGTGATGCCTGCCTCGCCGGCAATGCGTCGCAGCAGTTGCTGCTCGGTGTATTTTCCGCTGAAACACAATCTGATGAGGTCGGCGGCAGGCAGAGAGCCGGCCCGTTCGGGCGAGAAGGGGCCTTCGCCATCGAGTGCATTGTTGGCGTCGACAGCTTTGCCGTGGTCGTGAGCCGCGATAGAGATGCCACCGCCCAGATGGCAGACAATGAGGTTCAAATCCTCGTAGCGTTTGCCGTGTTCGCGTGCAAAGCGCCGGGCGATGGCTCGCTGATTGAGTGCGTGCCAGATGCAGATGCGCGGCATAAGTGGTGAACCACTGATGTGGGCATATTCATTCATCTCGTCAACCACACCCGGGTCGGCAATAAAACAGGGGCATTTGTCGCTAATGTCTTGCGCTATCTCACGGGCGATGATGCATCCCAGGTCGCAGGCGTGCTTGTGCACTGCCTCAAGCACATCGTCAATCATTCGCTGGTTGATGGCGTAAACTCCTCCGGCAATGGGTTTGGCAAGTCCACCGCGTCCGATGACGGCATCGAACTCCACGGGGATGCCATTACGATGCAACTCGTCAAGAATAAGCTGCTTGCGGAATCCGATTTGGTCGGTTACCTGGGCAAAGGGTGCTAATTGTTCGGGAGAATGGGTGATGCTGTGCACCAAGATGGGGTTTTCGTTATCATAGACAGCCATTTTGGTGGATGTGGAGCCTGGGTTAATGACAAGAATTCTCATATCTATGTTAGGTAGGAGAGTAAAGTTGAAGTTAAGGTTAATTAGTTAAAAATAGGTTGATGGGGATTTAGAGTACGGCCAGCATAATGCTGTTGAACTTGCTGGCTGCCGAATCGCCCCGTGAAGGTACCACCACGGGTACCTGTGCGCCCTGAAGCATTCCGGCCGTTTGCGCGCCGGCAAACAGGGTGATGGTTTTATAGAACACGTTTCCCGCTTCGATGTCGGGGAAAATAAGTGCGTCGGCCTGTCCGTTGATGGGTGATTTGATGCCTTTCACCTGCATGCTGTGAAGATCGAGTGCCGTTTTCACGTCAAGCGGTCCGTCGGCGATGCATGGGCCAAAGTCTCCATTGGCTGCCATGTCGGCGATGGTGCGATAGCTCACCGTGTGGGGGAAATGCTTTTCATTGACCTTCTCGCTGCAATGAATCATGGCAATGCGCGGTGTGTCAACGCCCAGTTTGCGACACAGCGAAGCCAGATATTTCACCTGCTCCACACGTTGCTCGTGTGTGGGGTGAGGGATAACTGCGGGGTCGGAGAAAAGCAGCAATCGATCACAGCCGGCGATTTGTGCCACACTCACATGGGTCAGTACGCAGCCCGGTGTGAGGATGCCCGTCTGCTTGTCGAGCACCGCCCGCAACAGATTGTCGGTGTTGATAAGCCCCTTCATGATGGCGTCGACGCGACCTTCGCGTGCCATCGCCACTGCCTGGCGGGCTGCATCGTCGGGCGAATCAGCATCGATAATGGTGAAACAATGGGCAAAGTTTTTCAGGGCAGGATGCTGCTCCACTTGGTTGCGGCATCCCACAGCCAGAATGCGTGCCACACCCTGCTCAAGGGTGAGTGCAATGGATTGAAGAGTGTCTTCATCGGCAGGCCAAACCACTGCAACGGTTTTTGCGGTGGTGGATGCACAAAGTTGGTTTTTCAGCTCGTTAAAGGTTTTCATAGTTTTCTACATACTCATTTTTTGCTTTGCGAAGCAAATTTACTGAAAACTATGTGTGTATGCAAATTTTTCTTCAATTTGAAGAGAAAAAATCACTCTTCAGTATTGGTGGTTGGTTTTTCACCGTTGAGCAAAGCCATGTATTCGTCGTAGGAAATGTAGCGGGCACCCATCGACCGCAAGTGCGGCGTTTCGATTTGACAGTCGATGAGCGTAAGCCCCATGCGCTCCATGTACCGGGCCAGCACTATCATAGCCAACTTCGACGCGCTGGGTACAAGCGAGAACATGCTTTCACCGATGAAAAAGCTGCCGATGGTCACGCCATAAAGTCCGCCGACGAGTTGGTGACCGCTGTCCCATACTTCGACACTGGCTGCATAGCCCTCATGATGCAGTTGGGTGTAAGCCTTGATGATGTCGGGACCCAACCAGGCGCCTTCGTGCTCGAAGCGGCCCTGTGCGTGGGCGCAACCCCTGATTACCTGGCCGAAGGCACTGTTGATGGTGAACTGGTACTGTTGCTTGCGGATGAGCGACCTCATCGAATGTGACACATGAATCTCGCCGGGAAAAATGACAAACCGCTTCATGGGGCAGCACCACAAAGGTTCGTCGTAGTCGCGGAAGGAGAACCAGGGGAAAATGCCGTGACTATAAGCCAGCAAGAGCCATTCGCGGTTGATGGCTCCACCGTAGGCGAAGAAACCGTCGTCATTGCCCAGCCGAGGGTCGGGAAACCCCACAATGTTCGGGTCGAGGCGAAAAATCATACGTCAGGCGAGAAGCAGTTTGTTGTCGCTGGCCGTGACGGTGGCATGACCGCCATTCTTGAGCGAACCGAAGAGAATTTCTCGCATGAGCAACGACTTGAGATGTTGCTGGATGGCCCGGTCCATCTCACGAGCGCCGTACTGTCGTGAATATCCCTCGCGCAGCAGTAGCAGGCGGGCTTGCTCGGTGAGCGTGACGGTTACCTTGCGTGTGGCAAGGCGAGTGTCGAGCTCGCGCAGTTTTTTGTCGAGAATGAGTCGTGCCATGTGGTCGTCCATGTCGTTGAAAACGACGATGCTGCTCAGGCGGTTCACAAACTCGGGCTTGAACGTTTTTTTCACTTGCTGAAGCATGGCTTTTCCGGCCGTCATGGTCGAGGCAAATCCCACCGATGCCTGCGATGCGAACTGAGCTCCGGCATTGCTGGTCATGATGAGCACCACATTTCGGAAATAGGCCTTCCGGCCCTTGTTGTCGGTGAGCACACCATAATCCATCACTTGCAGCAAGATGTTGAAGATGTCGTCGTGGGCTTTCTCAATCTCGTCGAGAAGGAGCACACAGTCGGGTGAGCGGCGCACGGCATCGGTGAGCAATCCTCCATCTTCATATCCCACATATCCCGCCGGCGAGCCGATAAGTTTGGCCACGGTGTGTTTCTCCACATATTCGCTCATGTCGAAACGCACCAGCTCCACTCCCATCTCCTGGGCAAGCACTCGCGCCACCTCGGTTTTTCCCACACCCGTGGGGCCGACAAACAGCAGGCTGGCGAGCGGTTTATTCTCGTCGGTTAGCCCGGCTTTCGACATCTGCACAGCTTCCACCACCGCCTTGACAGCGCTGTCCTGCCCGTATATTTTGTTCTTGATGCGTTCCTCGATGGTTTCGAGCCGCTCGGTGTCATCGTCCTTGACGGCCAATGCATCAACCTTGCTGATGCGTGCCAGCACACTTGCGATGAGCGTTTTGTCAACCACGGTGCTGTCGCTGCCGTGCGCCACCAGATAGGCTCCGGCTTCGTCGATAAGGTCGATGGCCTTGTCGGGCAGGTAACGGTCGGTGATGTGCTTGGCGCTTGCCTTGACGGCGAAGTCGATGGCCTCGTCGTCGTAGGTGACGCCGTGGTATTTTTCGTAATGCTCCTTGAGAGCCTTGATGATGTTGATGGCCTCGTTGACGGTGGGTTCGGCAATGTCGATGGTCTGGAACCGGCGAATCATTCCCTTGCTGCGGGTGAGGTGACGGTTGTACTCATCGTAGGTGCTTGAGCCGATAAACCGCAAATCGCCGCCTTCGAGGTACGGCTTCATCATGTTGCTGGCGTCCATTGCCCCTTCGCCCGTGCGTCCGGCTCCCACGATATTGTGCATCTCGTCAATATACAGGATGGCACCTTTTTCGGCGGTGACCCCTCGGAGCACGCGCTTTAGACGGTCTTCAAAGTCTCCACGGTATTGTGTGCCTGCAACGAGTGCTCCCATGTCGAGCTGGTAGATTTTGGCGCCTTTCAAGCGTTCGGGTACCTCGCCTTTTTCGATGCGTGCGGCCAGTCCGTAGACAATCGAGGTTTTTCCCACGCCCGGCTCTCCCAGATGGAGCGGGTTGTTCTTGTCGCGTCGGCAGAGCACCTCGATGGTGCGCTCCAGTTCGGCCTCACGCCCGATGAGCGGATTGTGCTCGGCCAGGTGCTCGTTGATGCACGTCACATAGTCGCGCCAGGATGTGCGAGCTTGCGGAGAGCCGCCGTCGCCGGCCATCGCCGCCTCGGGGTCGGAAGCCTCTCGGGCATCTTGCGCATAAAAATCGGCCAGTGCGCCCAGAAAGTCAGCCTCCCGTTCTCCCACCAGTTGATGCAGGTAGTAGGCAGCCCAAGATTCTTTCAGTTCGAGCATCGCCTTGGTCAGGTGTGGCACGTCGATGGTTTCAACCTGAGCCTCGCTTGCGCGTTTTTCGGCATCGTGGAGCATGGCTTCCAGCTGGTAGGACAGTGTGGGTCCGGTATAGTCAGTGTCGTCTTCGGGCCAGGAGTCGAGTTTTTCAAGAAAACTCACAATCTCGTTTTGCAGCAGGCTGGGATTGTAGTCGGCACTCTCATCGAGTGCGTCGACAAATGCCAACTGCTGAATGAGAGCCAACAGCACATGCTCAGGCGTGACAAACTCATTGCGTGCTGTGACTGCGATGAAACTGGCATATTGCAATGCCAAATCTATGTTGTTTGAATAATTCATTTGCAGGTGTAATATGAAGTTGAACAGAGGGGTGTCATTCGGGTTCGCAGGTGATGCGCAGCGGGAATCCCTGGCTTCGTGCCATGGCGGTAGCCCGTTGTGTACGACTCATAGCCTCGTCGTAGGTGTAAACTCCGGCCACTGCGCTACCCTGGTTGTGAACGTAGAGCATGAGAGCCAACGCCTCGGACCGTTGCTTGCCAAAAACGCGCATGAGCACATCGGTCACAAATTCCATGGTGGTGAAATCGTCGTTGTGAAGAATTACCTTGTAGCGTTTGGGTTCGTCGATACGCGTGCGCTGTTTCATCGACGTGCCGTGCTGACGGCCGTTGTCGGTTTGTGCCATATTTCCGAATGTTTGTTTGTCCCAAAAAATAGTTTGCAAAAATAGTGAATAGAATCAGAATTTGCAACTCTATTTTTCTCGGGTGGTATGCTGCTTGTCTTTATTGGGCCTCAGTAGCTGTGGTGTCGCGCTCTCCACGATAGAAAACGCCCAGTTTGTCGCGGGCTATACCCTCCTTGTCGATGGTGAATGTTGCCGGGTCGGCACCAGCGACGAGGTTGCCCAAATACCACACATGGGCGTGGTCTTTGGTGTATCCTTCCTCTAAATCGACAAAAGTGGCCGGGTCGGCTTCAGGAATTAAGTTACCGTACTGGTATACGTGGTGCCCATCGGTGGCTATGCCCGGGTTTATCAGGTGGAACGCCTTGGCATCGACGACGTCGATGCGCTTGTCCTCGTAATAGGCGCACTTGCTATCCTTGGCCCAGAATATTCCATCGTTGAGAATTTTGAAGGTGGCCATGTCGGCAACATGAAGGGCTTTTTCCTCATAGTAGTAGTCCTTGCTGTCGCAACTCAGGGGGTATTTCTTGTTTTTGATGGTTGCCGGATCGGCTCCGTCGATGAGATAGCTTTTGAAATAGACGTGCTGTGCGTCGTGTGCCAGCCAGTTTTTGACGACCTTGAAGGTTGCCGGGTCGGCACCGGGCAAGGTGTCGGTGCGCGTGCCGAAGCTGAATGTCCAGTAGGAATATAGCACCATGTTGTCTTGCACAACATATTCTCCGTCGCTGCAAGAGCACATAGCCACTGCTGCCACGAGCACCAGTGCGATTCTTGCAAGTTTAGTAATCATAAGCGAAGTGGTTTTGGTTGTTCTCAAACGCAAAGATAGTGAAAACAAATGAAACTGGCAGCACAGCCGTGTGCTTTTTCAACTTGCATCTTGAAGGCGTGCCTGGCGACACCAGCGCACATAGCCGGCCACCGCTGCCACAGTGTAGAAGCCGTAGAGCGAGGCGGTGAACGGAATTTGCTTTTTTACATAGAGCACAGTACTCACCGCATCCACCACCAGCCACATGAGCCATTGTTCGGCCCACTTGTGCGCCAGCGCCCACATGGCCACCATGCTCAGTGCCGTGGTGAAAGCGTCGGCCACAGGCACGCTGCTGTCGGTGAAGGTAACCAGTATCCACCAAATGCCAGCCCACAAAGTGGCCATCGCTGCCACCGCAGGTGCGACCCACTTGACCGGGATGTGGGTGATGCCGCTTGGCTTGTCGTGTCTTGGGATTGCGACCGGCTCTTCGCTGCTTTTTCTCCTCCACATGACATAGCCGTAGATTGCCACCACCACATAATAGGCTTCCATCCCGAAGTCGGCATACAGTCCGCGCGCGTAATACAGGTAGCCGTGAACTATGGGCATAATCACCCCTACAGCCCATAGCCAGATGTTGGCTCGGTATTCAAGCCATAAGTAGAGAATGCCCAGCACGATGCCGGCAAAGTCGATGATGCGAATCCAGTCCACTGTAGCGCTCAGAATTTAAATGCCACGTTTCCCATCACGTTGATGCCCGCCATGGGGTAGAAACGCGGGTCGCTGCTCAGTGTCATGGCGCCGCTCTTGTCGCCACCCTTGTACAGAGCCGCCGTCTGCGAATAGCCGTTGCACTCGTAGCGGGTGTTGAACAGGTTGTAGATTGTGACGCCTGCTGTGATGCTCTTGATGCCCGGCAGATGGAATGTGTAGTCCATGCCCAAATGGTTCACACAATAGGGGTCGAGCGAGTCGTTGCGGTTTTGAAGGTTGTCGAGGTACTGGCGGCTCACATATTGTGTGATAAGGTGAGCTGAAAAACCTTTGTAATCGACACCTATAATGCTCGAAGCCACCACGCTGGGCGAGAAAGAGATTGTGGTTCTCTTTCGCTCGATGGCAGTCTGCGTCCACATGTCGTCCCAAGTGTCGGCATCGTAATCGGCCACATAACCCACATAGTTCTTGATGCGGTTGCGCGAGAAGGCGGCGTTCACATCCCATCGCAGCCAAGAGGTGAATTGATAGCCGGCAGAAAGCTCCACGCCCATCCGGTAGCTGTCGGGCACATTCTCCACTGCCGGCTCGCCAATCTCATTGAGGCGGCCGTTGAGCACCAGCTGGTCTTTGTATCCCATGTGGTAAAAATTGATGCCTGCTGTGAGCCGCTTACCCGTGAAGTTGTAGCCAATCTCCCAGTCGAGAAGGCGCTCGGCGCGGGGGTGGTCGGTGAACAATCCGTCGGTGTAGTTGTTGCGTGTGGGCTCACGGTGTGCCACAGCCACCGATGCATAGGCACGGTTCTTCTTGTTGATTTGCCAGTTGAGACCAGCTTTGGGGTTGAAGAAATCAAAGCGCTTGTCGATGTTCAGCACTTGCAGATGCTCGGGTTGTGCCGTCCAGTCCCATTTGTCGTTGTTGCCGTTGATGGTGTAGCCCACATGGCGATATTGCAGGTCGGCAAAGGCACTCAGCCCCGCCCAAATGTTGTAGTTGGCCTTGATGTAGACGTTGAAGTCGTTCTTTTTTGCTTTGTTGCGGTAATACTCGTGGTCGGGACTAAGTTGCGCGGTGTAGTTCTCCACCCACAGCACACGGCCGTGGTGGTCGTTCACATAGTGGTTGTAGCCACCTCCCAGCGTGGCATTGAGCTTGGTCGATGAGTGATTGAGCGCAAATACCAGTCCGCCGAAATTGCTGTCAAGGTATTTGCGCCTGATCAGGCTCGCCTTTTTCAAAGAGCCCTCGGCCGTCGCCACTGGTTCCAGTCCATATTCCTTGAGCGTGCGCGCATTTTTGTACTCTTGGTAGTAGCCAAGTCCGTCGTTGAAGTGCCCTGCCAGTTTCCATTTCCATTGTGTGTTAATGTTCTGCTCCCAGATGAGCTGGAAATTGAATTGTTTGTAGATGTCTTTTTGGTCTTTATAGAAACCGGTGGCCTTGCCGTCATGCTTGATGACACCGTTGGGGTTGTAAGTGCGGTCGGTGGTAAGTTGTTCCCGGCTGATTCCGTCCCAGGCATGGTAAGTGTCTTCTTTTCCGCCGAAGCTGATGAAGCGCACCGACGTTTTTCCTGAGAAATAGCCCAGTTGTGCCATGTAGCCCCACAGTGCCGAACTGGCCCTGTCGCGGTAGCCGTCACTGCCGATGTGGCTCAGTTGCGCCTCGGCCACCCAGTGGTCGTGCAGCATGCCGCTCCCCACCTTCACCGTTTCCTTGTTGGTGTTAAAAGAGCCATAGCTCCCCATGAACTGGGCATAGGGCGAAGCCGAGAACCGCTGGCTGCGCATGTTCACACTGGCGCCGAATGCCGCTGCTCCATTGGTGCTCGTGCCCACGCCGCGCTGGATTTGCACATCGGCCAGCGCCGAGGCCATGTCGGGTATATCCACCCAGTAAAGAGTGGCGCTCTCGGCGTCGTTCAGTGGAATATCATTCATAGTGATGTTGATGCGCGTGTGGTCGGTGCCTCGCACACTCATTGACGTGTAGCCCACACCGTTGCCGGCGTCGCTGGTGACCACCACACCTGGTGTGGCGGCGAGCAAGAACGGGATGTCTTGCCCCAAGTTCAGGCGTTCAATTTGTTCCTTGCCCACAATGGAGTAGGCGATGGGAGTGTTCTGACTGGCGCGCGTGGCCATAACCTCCACGCTGTCGAGCATCACCGTCATGGCGGTGTCGAGAACGGCCGCGGTTGTTTCCGCAGCGCTGTTGCCAGCGCAAATGAGCGCCGCAACCAAGAGAATAGATTTGTGCATAGTTCTAATTAGTTTAGTTCTCTACGCCGGTATTACCCGGTTCAGATTCCATGGGTATGATCTCAGCCCCGCATTGCGGAGCACCCCCCAAACCAAGAATCACGGGGACAAAGTTACGAATAAGCGAGCGAAAAGCCAAACTTGTTTGAACTTTTCCGAGCGAGAGTAACTTGGGCGCAGCCACCGTTACGAATAAGCGAGCGAAAAGCCAAAGTGAACTAAAGTTTTTTATTTTGTTGGCCTTCTGATTTAATCGTGTATTTTGTCAAAAAGGCAGCATTTAACCTATTATGGTGGTAGGAATAATGTTTATTGGTAAAATTTGTGTCAAATGATTATGTTTTTATGATTTTTTCTTAAGTACATGACAAAAAATTAAAGATGCTTGATTTGTTCTTGTAGTGTGGCCTTTGCAGCACGCTCTCAATTTCCATGAGGCCGTATCTGACCACCGACATGGCCCTGCGGCCGTTCTTGA
>JAFUWD010000042.1 GCA_017483645.1 Muribaculaceae bacterium
CAAATTGAGGTGGCGCATGCGGCGGTTGCCGTCCATCACCACGGCATGGCTCCAATCCCACACCGCGCTGTCGCCGTCTTCACCTGTTGCCACGCCCTCCACCACCTGCCTGTGCACAGCCTCACCCTGACGGGGCAAGTGTAATGCTTTTCTCACGGCAGGAGATGTCATTCCTAATACTGTTCCCAGAATAACAAAACAACAAAACACGAATTGTCTCATTGGATCGTTTTATTTCTTTTTGCGGTAGTCGGCGGCGTAGAGTGCGTCGATGAGCACTGCATAGCGCTTGTTGATGACCGCACGGCGGATTTTCAAGGTGTTGGTCAGTTCGCCATTCTCCATGGTGAATGGCCTGGGCAGCAGCACAAATCGCTTGATTTGCTCATAGCTGGCCATATCCTTCTGATAGCCCTCGATGCGCTCCTCTATCATGCGATGCACGACGGGGTTGTTGACCAGTTCCTCCACCGAATGAAATTCAATTTTCTTCTTCTGCGCAAAGGCCTTGAGTTCGTCGAAGTCGGGCACGATGAGAGCCGAGACATATTTGCGCCCGTCGCCAATGATGGCCACCTGCTCGATGTATTTGTCCTGACCGAGCATGGTCTCCAGCACTTGCGGAGCGATGTACTTGCCGTTGCTGGTCTTATACAGGTCTTTAAGGCGCTCGGTCATGATGAGTTGCCCCCGCTCATTGATTTCGCCGCAGTCACCCGTGTGGAACCATCCATCGGGCTCAAGAACGGCGGCCGTTTCCTCGGGCTTGTTGTAGTATCCTTTCATCACTGTGGGGCCTTTGACCAGAATTTCGTTGTTCTCGCCTATCTTCACCTCCACGCCAGGAATAGGATAACCGATGGTTCCCAATGTCCAGCCGGTGGTCTCGAAGAAGCAAACCGACGCATTGGTCTCACTCAGTCCGTAGCCAATCACGATGTTAATACCCACCGCGTGCAGAAATTCGGTGATGTTGTCGCTGAGCATGGCACCGGCTGTGGGGAAAAAGCGGCCGTTCTCCAGGCCTATGGCGCTACGAAGGCGGTTGAACACCTTTTTATCGAAATACTGGTATTGCTTCTCGATGAAGGCAGGTACTTTGCGACCGTTGCGCACATACTTCATGTTGCGGGTGCGGCCCACGGCAATGGCACGCTTGAAGAGCATGCGCACCACCGGCTTGGCGGCAGCCAGATTGTCGGTGACAGCAGTGTAGACCTTTTCCCAGAAACGCGGCACGCTGCACATGCAGCTGGGCCGCACCTCACGGACAGCCTTTTGGATTTCCTTGGGGTTATAATTGATGGCCACACGCACACCTTTAGTAAGGCAGAACATGGTCCAGCCCAACTCGAAGATGTGGCTGAACGGCAAGAACGACAATGAAACGTCGGTGGCATCGTCCACGGCGATGCGCTCTCCGTGGGCCCACATGGCGGCGTTGAAGTTGCTGTGGGTGAGCATCACACCCTTGGGAACGCCGGTCGTGCCCGATGTGTAAATGAGGTACATGATGTCGGAATCGACACCGGCCTGACGACGCTGTTCTACAACGGCCAACTGCTCGGCACCGGCTTCATCGGCCAACTGCAGGAATTGCTTCCAGGTGAGCGAAGTGTGGTCGTCGGGCGCATGACGCACCTCGGGGTTAAGAGTCACCACCTGCTTGAGCGAGGGGCACTCGGCCATAAGCTGACGAGCGATGTCGTACTGCCTTTGGTCACCCACAAAGAGCACAGTCACCTCGGCATCGTTCACGATGTAAGCGGCCTCGTCCTTGCTGCTGGTGGCATAGATGGGCACCGGAATGGCACGGTTATAGAATGCGCCGAAATGGGCAATCAGAATTTCCGGGCAGTTCTGGGTGAACACACTGATACGTCCCTGTTCCTCGACACCACACGCCAGCAATGCCAGCGCCGCGCGGTCGACAAACTCCCGCATACCCTGCCAAGTGATTGACGACCATACCTGAGTCTCATAGTCACGAAAACGCAATGCCTCGCGGTCGCCATATCGGGCAGCCTGGCTCGGTATCAACTCAACGAATTTGTTCATAGTCCTTGCAATTTTTCTACAAAATGCAAATTTACTACTTTTTTGGCAGAAATTTGCTATTTTTGCAACTAAATCTACCATTTGAGCCATGCAACCATTCATTATTTCGGCTGCCCCGCTGCAGGGCTACACCACACATATATGGCGCAGGGCGCATCATGCCGTGATGGGAGGGGTCGACGATTACACCACCCCTTTCATTCGGGTGGAGCGTGGCGCGGTGCGCAGGCACGACCTGGCTGACGTGGCTCCGGCAATGAACGACGGTGTGCCCGTGGTTCCGCAAATTCTGGCATGCGAGCCCGCCGAGGCGTTGCTGATGATGAACGAGCTAATCCGGATGGGCCACCGCCATATCGACCTGAACTTGGGGTGCCCGTTCCCGCCCATCGCACTGCACGGCAAGGGATCGGGAATGCTGGCACAGCCCGAACGCGTCGCCAAACTGATGGCGGCATTGGCCAGCGTCGATGGTGTTCGATACTCGGTGAAGATGCGGCTGGGATGGGACGACGACTCGCAGTGGCGCGCCATTGTGCCGCTACTCGATGCGCTGAATCCGGTGCGCGTGGTCGTGCATCCCCGCATCGGACGCCAACAATACGGTGGCGAGGTGAACATGCCCCAGTTCGAACAATTGCTGAAGGTGGCCGGCTGGCCTGTATTCTACAATGGTGAAATCACACGCCGTGAACAAATCGACGGTTTGCGACAGCGCTATCCTTTACTCTCGGGCGTTATGGTGGGGCGCGCCCTGGTGGCCCACCCTGCCCTGCTGAGTCCTGAACGGGCTTCGGCCGACCACTACCGCACGTTTCACGACCTGCTGGTGACCGGCTACCGCTCACTCCTGACAGGCGGCGACCATCAGGTGCTGAGCCACCTGAAAGCGCTTTGGCAACTGTTCCTTCCCGATGCGCCGGCACGCGCACGAAAAGCCATCAAAAAGTCCACATCACTGACCGCTTACCTTGCGGCCGCCGATGCGGCCATCTCGGCCCTGTGAAGTAAATGAGCGTCCGTTGCAGAAAAAGCACAGCATCAACAGGCATTTCTGCATTTTTTTGAGTAATTTTGCAGCGTCGTTTCAACCCATCGTCATGGACAACAAACAAAAAGCACTGGAACTGGGCACCAAACCCGTGGGCGGACTGCTGGCGCAGTATGCCCTGCCTGCCATTGTTGCCATGACAGCATCGTCGCTCTACAACATCATCGACCGCGCTTTCATCGGACAGGTGGTGGGAGCCGACGCCATTGCCGGCTTGGGCATCACATTCCCCTTCATGAACCTGAGTGGCGCTTTCGGTGCCGCCGTGGGGGTGGGTGCCTCTACCTGCATCAGTGTGAAACTGGGCCAGCGCGACTATAAAACCGCTGAGTTGCTACTTGGCAACACCGTGACGCTCAACCTGATAGTGGGCATCCTCTTCATGGTGGTGTGCATGGTGTTCCTCGACCCGATTCTGCTCTTTTTCGGTGCAAGTGAGGTAACATTGCCCTATGCCCGTGAATTCATGCAGGTGATTTTGCTGGGCAATGTGGTGACACACATGTACTTCGGGATGAATGCCGTGCTTCGCGCCAGCGGCAAGCCTCAACAGGCCATGTACGCCACGCTATTCACCGTGGGATGCAACGTAGCGCTGGTCATCGCCTTTGTGTGGTGGTTTCACTGGGGCATACGCGGCGCAGCCTTGGCCACCATCACCTCACAATCGCTGGCACTGTGCTGGCAAATGTGGATATTGAGCAACAAGCGCGAGCTGTTGCATCTGCGCAGAGGCATCTACAGGCTGAAAAGCACATTGGTGCGCAACATCATCGGAATCGGCATCTCACCCTTCTTGATGAATGCCGCAGCCTGTATCATCGTCATATTCATGAACAAGCAGTTCCTGCGCTACGGTGGTGACATGGCCGTTGGAGCCTATTCAATCGCCAACGCCATAGGAATGTTATTCTTCATGTTTGTGCTGGGCATCAACCAGGGTATGCAGCCCATCGCCGGCTACAACTATGGCGCGCGCAAATACGACCGCATGCTGCGCTGCCTCTATTTAGCCATTTTCTGGGCCACTGTGGTGATGACTGCCGGCTGGCTGTTGGCATTGCTCATCCCACAGCAAATGGCACGCATTTTCACCACCGACCCCACGCTCATCAAACTGGGCGCCGACGGCATCCTCATCAATATGCTGGTGTTCCCGCTCATCGGATTTCAGGCTGTCACCGGCAACTTTTTCCAATGTATCGGTCGGGTGCGAATCAGCATCTTCCTGTCGCTCTCGCGCCAGTTGCTGTTCTTGCTGCCTCTAATTCTGGTATTTCCGTTGTTTTGGGGGCTCAACGGCGTATGGGCAGCCCTGCCCGCAAGCGACACACTGGCCGCCGTGGTGGCCGCCGTGGTGATGTGGCGCTCCATGTCGGAATTCAAGCAACCTTCCCAATCGTGACCGATTACCTCCGGCCTTTTGCCCGCAGTTCCTCATAGAGAGGATTGCCGTGCTCAAGCAGTGAGCGGTAACGCTCGGGGTCGTTGATGATGTCGATGGCCGCTTTCAAGTCGGGATTGCGGTGGTTCACCACGATGTTGTAAGCGCTCTTGTCGGCATACACATCGCGGGCCACCAGCCCTTTCATCATGGTGCGCAGCACGCGCTCACTGGTGCGGAATTTCTGTTCGTCGTAATGCACGCTGTCGCGTTCTCCGGCGGCAACAAACGCCTTCATGTCATCATCGGTGAATTCAAATCCACGGTCGAAGTCACTCACGCTGGCATACCTCTCCTTCAACTGAGCGCGGTGACGGTCCACATAGTCAATGACGAACTGATTAACAATGCCTTTGGCCACCATGTCACGATAATAGGTAGTGTACTCGGTGGTATCAACGGGTACAAAGATGTCGGGCATGATGCCGCCACCACCGTAAACCGGCCGATGGTTATTGAGGGTAATGTAACGAAGTGAGTCGTTGAACTGAATGCTGTCGAGGTTATAGTACTCGCCTTCGCGTGCCCGCTCGGCCAAATCCTCCTCATAACGTTTCTTTTCGCCACGGGTATAAGGCTTCTGGATGCATCGGCCTGTTGGGGTGTAATAACGTGCCACCGTGAGGCGCAGCATCGACCCGTCCTCAAACTTGAACGGCCTTTGCACCAAGCCCTTGCCAAACGTGCGACGGCCTACGACCACGGCACGGTCCCAATCTTGCATGGCACCGCTGAAGATTTCACTTGCCGATGCCGAGTATTGGTTGACAATCACCACCATGGGCAAGTTGCAGTAGCGACCGTTACCGATGGCCGATGCCTCGTTACGGGGCGAGTTGGTTCCCTCGGTGTACACAATCAACTGGCCGTGCGTCAAAAATTCGTTGCACATCTCAATGGCGGCGTTGAGGTATCCCCCGCCGTTGTCGCTCAAATCCATCACCAGCTGTGTCATGCCTTGCTTGGTAAGTTCCTTGAGGGCGTCCATCATTTCTTCGTAGGTTTTGGCTCCGAAACGCGAGATGCGCAGATACCCGGTGCGCTCGTCGAGCATATAAGAAGCATCGACACTGTAGAGCGGAATCTTATCGCGGGTGATACGGAATGTGATGAGTTCCGGCTTGTTGCCACGCTTCACCTGCACAGTCACCTTGGTTCCTTTCTTGCCACGCAGACGCTTCATGATGTCGGTGTTTTTCATGTGAACGCCAGCTATGACCGAGTCGTTCACCGTGACAATGCGGTCGCCCGCCAGAATGCCCACACGCTCACTGGGGCCGCCGGCTATGGTCTGGATGACGTAGAGCGTGTCCTGCTTCATATTGAACTGGATGCCGATGCCACTGAACTCTCCCTGTAAAGGTTCTTCAAGGTCGCTTGTCTCTTTGGCGTCAGTGTAAGCCGAGTGAGGGTCGAGCTGCTCAAGCATTCCCCTGATGGCATCTTCCACCAGGCGGTCATCATTGAGTGTGTCGACGTAGAAAGTGCTGATGGCGTACTCGGCGTTCATCAGTTTTTGCAAGGACTTGGGCATGCCCCGCTGGGCAACAGCCGATAGCGCCGCTACGACGGCCAGCAGTGGCAGGATGATTCTCATCTTTTTCATTGCGTGTTTGGGTGTGTCAGTGTTTTTGAATATTCCAGTTGTCGGGAATCAGCGCATGGTCCAATGTGGTGGGCAAATAGGCACTCACGTCGCTGCCGTAGTGCACCAGTTCACGCATAATCGACGAACTGATGTGGCTGTACTGTGGCAGGGTGTAGAGCAGAACCGTTTCCATGCCCGAGAGTTCACGGTTCACCTCGGCCATGTGCATCTCGTTCTCAAAATCCTGAATCATGCGCACGCCGCGCAGCAGAAAGCGCGCGCCGCATTCACGCGCCACGTCGACGGTCAACCCGGTGTAAGCCACCACGCTCACGCGCCGCTCGCCCGCAAAAACGCTTTCAATCCATGCCTTACGCTGCTCCACGGGCATGAAGCCCTGCTTGTCGGGATTCACCCCGACGGCTATCACCACCTCGTCAAACAAGGGCAAAGCCCGGCGCACAATACTCTCATGACCGCGCGTAAAAGGGTCGAAGGAGCCCGGAAAAAGAGCCACGCGCCGCTCCTCGTGTTCAGTGCACTGTGATGTCTTCATCGTCTTCATTCACTAAGTTGTCGATAATGAAATTTTGGCGCTCCATGGTGTTTTTGCCCATGAAGAAAGCCAGCATATCCTTCACCGAGTCCTCGCGGCGGAGCGACACACGGTCGAGGCGCATATCGGGACCGATGAAATCTTTGAACTCGTCGGGCGAAATTTCCCCAAGGCCCTTGAATCGCGTTATCTCGGCATTGCTGCCCAGCTTGTTGAGAGCCGCAATGCGTTCCTCGTCGGTGTAGCAGTAATACGTTTCCACTTTTTGAGGAGTGGCCTCACGCTTGGTGCTGCGCGTCTTGCGCTTGGCCTCTTTTTTATTGAGAACACGGAATAATGGCGTCTGCAAAATATAGAGGTGGCCCGTCTTAATCAACTCGGGATAGAACTGGAGAAAATAGGTGAGCATGAGCAGACGGATGTGCATACCATCCACATCGGCATCGGTGGCAATAATCACCTTGTTATAACGCAAGCCGTCGATGCCGTCGTCGATGTTCAGCGCAGCCTGAAGCAAGGCAAATTCCTCATTGGTAAGCACTTTTTTAGGCTCCAGCCCATAGGTGTTGAGCGGCTTACCGCGCAACGAGAACACAGCCTGTGTCTCCACGTCACGGATTTTCGTAATCGACCCGCTCGCCGAAAGCCCCTCGGTAATAAAAATCGATGAGTCGTCGCGGCGGTCATTATCCTTGGGAGCACGCGCATCGTTGAAGTGAACACGGCAGTCACGCAGTTTGTCGTTGTGCAGGGCCGCCTTTTTGGCTCGCTCACGCACTTGCTTTGTGACACCGGCAATCGCCTTGCGGTCGCGCTCGCTGTCCTGGATTTTCTTGAGCATGATGTCGGCCGTGGCAGGGGTCTTGTGCAGGTAGTCGTCAAGTTCCTTCTTGATGAAGTCATTGATAAACTTGTAGATGGTGGGGCCATCTTTCCACATAATGCTGCTGCCCAGCTTAATCTTGGTCTGTGACTCAAAAACGGGCTCTTCCACCTTCAGGCTGATGGCTGCCACGATGCCGTTGCGAATATCGCTATATTCAAAGTTTTTACCATAAAACTCCTTGATGGTGCGCGAAATAGCCTCACGGAATGCACTCTGATGCGTGCCGCCCTGGGTGGTGTGCTGGCCGTTGACAAACGAATAAAACTCCTCGCCCACCTGCGCGGCATGGGTGATGACCACCTCAATGTCGGGACCCGAGAAGTGCATGAGAGGATAAAGCGGCTCGCTGGTCATATTCTCCTTCACGAGGTCGCTCAAGCCGTTGCGCGAGTGGTATCGCTTTCCATTGAACAAGAGTGTGAGCCCCGTGTTAAGGAAGGAGTAGTTCTTGACCATGTTCTCAATAATCTCCTCACGGAAGGTATAGTTGCGGAAAATGGTGGCATCAGGGGTGAAGCGCACCAGTGTGCCGTTCTCCTCGCCCTCCTCGGCGGCCACCACGCCGGTTTCCTCCACCACAAGTCCCTCGTGATAGAGCACAGCCGAGGCTTGTCCGGCACGCACGCTGCGAATGAAAAACTCGGTGGAGAGTGCGTTCACGGCCTTGATGCCTACGCCGTTCAAGCCCACCGAGCGCTTGTAGTTCTCGGTGTCGTACTTGGCGCCGGTGTTCATCTTGCTCGATGCGTCGCGCACCTGGTCCAGGGGAATGCCACGCCCGTAGTCACGGATAGTGACCGTCCCATCGGCCACATCAATGGTGATGGTGGGCTTGGCGTAACCGGTGTTGAACTCATCGATGCTGTTATCCACCACTTCCTTGATAAGGACGTACACACCGTCATCGCTCTGTGTGCCGTCGCCCAGCTTGCCGATATACATGCCCGGGCGCTGGCGGATGTGCTCGCGCGGAGTAAGTGTTTTCAGTTTGTCATATCCGCCGAAATCGGCAGTCTGTTGTTCGGTTTTCAGTCCGTTTTCTTCCATTCCATGAATTTTAACTTACAAAATTACAAAAAATGGGCCAAAGGTTAAAACCCTGCCCGAAAGTTTAGCAAATGTTCACAAACGAAGCGACTTTGCCGAAATCGGGTAGGTCGGGGAGCGAGAGTTTTGGTTTTCGCTCCCTTTCCTCCCACACCACCGTACGTGCCGTTCGGCATACGGCGGTTTGGCTTGCTTTCAGGGCATTTCAGCCCCCATCTTCCTTTAACTTCTGCTGCCGA
>JAFUWD010000043.1 GCA_017483645.1 Muribaculaceae bacterium
GAACAACTAATTATAATAGTGTCTGATATGAAAAAAAGTTTCTTTTATTTTGCAGTTATTGTGATGGCTGCGGTTTTTAACGTGTCTGTCACCTCCTGCTCCGACAAAGAAGAGCCAGGTGATGACAAACCAAGCTATAGCCTTGACGAGAAGGTAGTTGAAACACGCAGTTGTCATGCCCTCAAAACCGTCGCTAACGATTTGTTCAACCTTCATTTCGAGCAAATTATCTTTGAGTTCACCTCGGTGGGCCCCGACATGAAAACTCCGGTGCGCCTCACGGGTGTGATATCAATGAACCCCGCTGTTTATGCCAAAGAGGAGGCGCCGCGTGCATTGATGTTCTACAACGAGTTCACGACTGCAAAGCATCGAGAGCGCACCTCGCAAGACGAGATTGACGACATCGGTTTCTATATGAACAAGTATCAAAATCTTATTGCCGTGTCGTGCGACCTGTATGGCTGGACGCTTACCGAAGACAAGCCTCAGGCTTATTGCTGCCCCGAGATTACGGCACAGGAGTCGATGGATTGCTGGGACGCAGCCATGAAAATCCTGCGTGACCGCGGTTATGCGATTGACGGATTGCGCAAGTTCAATGTGGGCTATAGCAGCGGCGGTTTCTCGGCTATGGCATTGCAGAAATATGTTGACGAGAAACGTGGCGATATCACTTGGGACTTGACCAGCGCCGGCGGTGCGCCGTTCAATATTTGCACCGTCTACGAAGACTATGTTGAGACCGACCACTCGGGCTACATCTGCGCCTTGCCGCTCATGATTGTTGCCTACAAGGAAACTTATAATATGTCGTTCTCTTATAGTGATGTGTTCAAGGAGCCTCTTGCCAGTCACATCAATGAGTGGGTTCTGTCGAAAGACCTGGGCACTTGGGACATCAACAGAAAAATTGGAACTGAAAAAATCAGCAATGTGCTCACGCCGGCAGCTCTCAACTACAAGAGCGGATTGGGCAAAGTCATACATGACAAGTTCCGTCAGAACTCATTGTGCGGACCCGGAGCGAACTGGCAACCCAGCACCAGGACGAAGTATAACATCATGCACAGCTCCGGCGACAAGTACATGACCTACAAGGCAGGGGTTGAGATGGCCGATTATCTCAAGTCCAAAGGATGCAATGTAGAAACCGACTTCACCGATTCGGGTGATCATGTGAAGTTTGGATTGATTATGTTCACCGCCTGCACCATCTTGGAAATGGAGCAAATTTTGGGCGGAGACATAGAAGAGTATAAGAATCAGATTGACCAAATCATGGATGACGAAGACCTTGATGCCGACATTGACATCTGATGTTTCAAGACTCAAACTGAAGCAAGCCTTGTATAACAAAAAACCCGCTGAATTCCAGCAGGTTTTTTGTTGCCTGTGCGCCTGATAGGACTCCGGCTCGCGCCTCCCAAAACCTCTAAAAACCTCCCGATGTCTGATTGACAGCCCTTTCCAGCAATCCGATGAGGCGTTGAAAGGTGTCTAAAGGTGCCCGACTGCGCAAAAAGGGGGAGCGCACGCCCCCCAGGAAAAGTGGCCGTTACACGCAGATGGATTTCAATTCGTCGGCAAGGGTGGCGATTTCTTTCAGAATAAGAGCCTCGCGTTCTTTGGAGGGCTTTTTTATGCCATTGATGTATTGAGCCATAAGACTTTGGCTGATGCCCAATCTGCGACCGATGGCCGCTGCATTCAACTCGGGATGCGACAAGAACACCTTGGAAACCCCAACAGGTTCCGGGTCATCATACTCGAAACTCTCATATGACACATCCTCATCCAGTTTCTCCCAATGGATGCCCTCGTCGTCCATCTCGTAGTCATTGCGTTCCTCGTCGGTTGCATTCCTCAACCGGCGATAATAGAGTAGCGACTGCCACAACGTGCGGCCATCATCTGTCTCGCCATAGATACGGTCATCCGCAAACCAAATCCTGTTAATCTTCATTGCTCATGCTTTTACCAAAATACTCATTCCACTTCTCAATAGCCAACTCCTTGTTCTCTTCAAGGACCATTTCGGCGGCTTTGATATCCTTAATCTTAATACCCTTGTTCTCAACAAGAACAATACCCTCTGGCAGAATATCAAACTTCGCCTTCCCATCGGCATTCTTTACATGCACATGAATCGGTTCATGTTCCCTCGAATAGAAGAAAAACCGCATTCCAAACATTCTAAAAATCTCGGGCATAATCTTAAGTTTTTAATTTCACTACTGCAAAGATAGGTAATTTTTTCATTACCTTAAAATTTTTTGTAAATATTTTCATGTAATTGCATATAAAAATGTCAGATGACTATAAAATCACCTGACATTCAACATTGTGCGCCTGATAGGACTCGAACCTACACGTCTTGCGACACCAGATCCTAAGTCTGGCGCGTCTGCCAATTCCGCCACAAGCGCGTCAATTGCGCCGCAAAGATACTACAATCTTTTGAGAAATGAGTCACCTTGCGGCGCAAAAATGATTCTTGGCTGCGTTAACCGTGCCGCAAGGCTCACTTGGTGAGCTCGAAGCCCACGCGTGCGCCGTCGGTGCTCTTGGCCAGGGTGCTCACGGCCGTCACGGCTTGCTTGTCGGTGACTTTGCCTTCCTTCTGCAGCAGGTTGGTCATCTGCTTGGAGTCGAACATGAGTCCCATGCCGTTCTGGGTCTTGGTGACGTTGCCCTTGATGCTCTCCGAAGCCGTCTTGAGGGTGATTTCACCATTCTGCGGGTTGTAGGCATAGGTGCCGTTGAAGGGGATGCCATTGACCTGAGCGTTGAACTTGTTGTCGCGGGCAAAGTTGAAGAAGGTGTTCTTCTTGTTGATGCCGATGGTGTTGTAGCTGGGTGCCAGCTGCGCGGTGATGTTGTTCAGCGCGTTGATGCCTCCGGCCTTGGTCAGGGTTTGCTCGGTGGTGAAGGCTGCACTGGGTGCGTTGTAGTTCCAGTTGCCCAGAAGGCTCGATTGGTCGAAAGTCATGCCTCCGAAGAGCACGCTGCCCAGCACGCTGCCCAGGATGCTCCCCAGTCCGTTGTTACCGTAACCGGTGTTGGCTGTCGAGGTTCCCATTCCGGTGGAGAAACAGCTTGTGCAGGCCACTGCCAGAGCTGTTGCGATGATAAAAACTGTTTTTTTCATTTGTTTTAGTGGTTTTAAATGGTTGATTAAACAAATATGATTTACTCTCGTTATGATTTCTGGTTGATAAGAATCTGAATGGCCCGGTCCAGAATGGTGTCGTGGCCACGGGCGCGGTCTTGGTCGGTGATGTCGACTTTCACGTCGGGTTCCACGCCAAACTCGGTGAGCTTGCCGTCGGGGCCGGTGATGGGGCACGAGGAAAAGCGCACGTGCCAGCCGTTAGGCAGTTCGCTGGTGAAGGGTAGCCCGCAGCCTCCGCCGGTGGTGTCGCCCACGATAGTGACCTGCGGCAGCGACTTCATGATTGACACGAAGTTGTTAGTGGCGCTGAACGAGCCACGGTTGGCCAGCACGACCACGGGCTTGAGGTAGTGGATGTGGCCTTTCGTCGGTTCGAAATAATAGTCGTAAGGTTGGGCGAAATCGTCATGGCCTGGACCCTTCTTGTGAGTGATGGAGCCTGCATGAATGCGCTGGTCGATGAAACGCCCCACCAGCGTCTCAACGTTGGTGAGAAGGCCGCCTCCATTGTTGCGCACGTCGATGATGAGGGCATCGGCCGTGGCCAGCTGGCTGATGATGAGGTTCAGGTTGCCTTCGCCGATGCTGGCCGAGAAGTCGCCATAGTACATGTAACCGATGTTGTCGGCCAAAATCTGGTATTTGATGCCCGAGGCGCGTTTGTAGTCGAAGTGCAGATAGTTCTCGTCGATGACGCGCTCGTCGTAGTTAACCGGGAATTGTTCCCAAATCCAGTAGCGCGACACATCGTGCGAGGCGATGAGGTTAGTGTGCCCGTCGCGCAGTTCTTTGAGCATGGTGCCGCACAGGTCGAAGAGTTCGGTCTGTGTCATGCCGTTGCCCACCCGGGCGCGATAGCGGGTGTGCACCTCGTCCCAATCCACGTTTTTGTAGGCGAAGAAACTGTAATGCTCGTCGAGCACCTGCCACAGCGCTTCGAAGTTGCCCACCGGGTCGTCGGGCCACTCCACATCGTGATGGCAGGCCGTGAGTACCAGCAGTGCAAGCAGTGCGGTGATGCTATGTGCGATGGCGCGTTTCATTTTCGTTTCACAGTTAAAAATTCCCCTCCGATGCCCACAACCAGGCTGTGGGTGTAGATTTTGGTGCTCAAGTTGTTCACCCACGATGACTCAAAGCGTCCGCGATAGCCCAGACGCACGATGGTGCCGCCCAGGTGCCAGTCGGCCAGCAGTTGGTGGGTGAGGTCAAATCGATTGCCCCACCATCCCAGGTGTGCCAGATTTTTGCGGTTGCCCAAGTACATCTCGTAGTAGGACTCGTCGTAGTCGGGCGAAAAAAACACGCCGGCCACCGGAAGCGATGCCTGATAGCGCAGCGTGAACGGTTTGCGTGCCAGCCGGGTGTCGTAGCAAGCCATGGCCGTGATGCCCAGGCTCCACCGTGCCTTGACCGACACCACATTGTTGCTGTTTGCCGCATCGTAGATGATGCCGGCCCGCAGTTGTGTCATGGGCCCCGTCAGCAGCTGGATGTGCTGTGCCGGCCACTGCCAGCGGTGCATAAGAGTCCATTGGCCATCGGCCGTGATGGTGTGCATGGTGTTGTTGCCCACGCGGTTGTCCACGTTGTCATACTCCACGCCCAGTGTGAGCTGGCGTGCCCAGCGCTGCGGGTTGAAGCCCGTGTTTTGCAGATGCTCGAAGCCCAACTCCAGATTCAAGCCTTTGTAGCGGATGGGCGTGAGGTAAGTGTCGAGCAACGAGGCATGGCCCACGGCTGCTGTGAACATGGCCAATACCGGCCGCTCAGACAAGGTCGTCGTGGCCGTGTCGGGCGGTGCTTGCGCCATTGTCGCCACCTGTGTGGCGAGCAGCAGCGTGGTGACCATGTGTAACATCCGTTTATTGCTCATTGTCGTCGTCGGCAAAAAGTCGCCATTGGCCGGTGAGCTGGTCGAGCACCTGGCTTTGGCTGATTTCGTTATCGGGTTCGGGTTGGGTTTCGGCCTCGTCGAGTTCTGCCACTTGGGGCTGCGGCTCGACTGACTCAGCCTCTTCGACTTGCCGTGGTTCTATCTCGGCTACAGCATCAATGGCGTAATTCGACACTCGCTTACCCTTGGCCTTGAAACTCTTCACCGCAATGAATTCTTCGGCATCGAGCGTCATGGGCTCGCGGAAGCTGTCGCCCTCGCCAAATTTCACCTCAAAGCGCGGATAACGCTCGTCGGTGAGTAGGATGAGCCTGGAGCCGGGGTTGGTGCCAATCATGCTTTGTTTCTTGGCACTGTCCTCAAGGGTGAACCGCTTGATATAGTAGTAGCCTTGGTCGGCATCGTCGACAATCGCCGTCCACACTTTTCCCTCGTGCCACTTCTCGATGCGCAGTATGCCGTCGTCGTAGTGGTTGGTGGCGTCGATGGAAGTGGTGTAGAAGTCGCCGTTTTTCATCACCACCAGGATGCGCTCCTCGCCGCCAAACAGACCCAACGAGCGGCCATGCCCCTCGTAATTGATGCGCAGGATGTCGGGGTCGAACCACACTTCCCGGTCGCCCAGCGTGCTGGCGCCGCGCTCCTTCAGTGTGATGCGGTGCACCTCGTTCTTGGTGACGATGTTTCCTCGGCTTTGCTTGCCCTTGATGGCCAGCTCGGCCAGGTCGACGTCGAATTGCAGCACTTTGAGCCTGAATTTGGGCTTGAGCGTGATGCGCAGCACTTCGGCCTCGCCATTGGGGTTGGCTGTGAACCACATCACGCGGCTGCCGGGCTTGCCCTGCGTGAGGTCGTACTCCTTGTCGCGTGTGACTCCGGTCACGGCAAAGCGCTTCATGAACACCGTTCCGCCCTTGCCGTCGAGGTAGACCACGTTGTAGATGGTGCGCGAGTCGTTGCGCTTGAACACATTCAGGTAGAGCACGTTTTTGCCCACATAAATTTTTTCGGCCACCTTGATGACCTTGTATTTTCCGTCTTTGTAGAAAATGATGATGTCGTCGATGTCGGAGCAGTTGCACACGAACTCGTCTTTCTTGAGTCCTGTGCCGATAAAGCCGTCGGCGCGGTTGATGTAGAGTTTCTCGTTGGCTTCGGCCACCTTGGTTGCCACGATGGTGTCGAATTCGCGAATCATGGTCCGCCGCGGATACTTTGCGCCGTATTTTGTCTTTAAGCCCTCGTACCACTCGATGGTGTAGTCGACCAGATGGGCCAGTTTGTTGTCGATGTCGGCGATGCGCTCGTTCAAGGTCAGGATGTAGTTGTCGGCTTTGTCGCTGTTGTACTTGATGATGCGCTTCATGGGAATCTCCAGCAACTTCAGGATGTCGTCGGTGGTGATTTCGCGGTAGAATTGCGGCTTGAACGGTGTCAGTCGCTTGTCCACATGCTTGATGGCGGTCTCTTGGTCGCGCGCCTGCTCAAATTCCTTGTCCTTGTAGATGCGGTTTTCGATGAAAATCTTTTCGAGCGACACCGAGTGCAGCGTTTCGAGCGTTTCGGCGCGCTGGATTTCCAGCTCTTGTCGCAGGATGTCCTTGGTGCGGTCCACGCTGGCGCGCAGCACATCGCTCACCGTGAGGAACTGGGGCTTCTCGTCCATGATGACGCAGCAATTGGGCGAGATGCTGATTTCGCAGTCGGTGAATGCGTAAAGTGCGTCGATGGCGATGTCGCTGCTGGTGCCCGGCTGCAAGGTGACGATGATTTCGGCCGTTGCGCTGGTGTTGTCTTCCACCTTCTTGATTTTAATCTTTCCCTTCTCGCTGGCTTTGATGATGCTGTCGATGACCGCGCCTGTGGTTTTCCCGTAGGGTACGTCCTTGACCAGAAGGGTTTTGCTGTCGAGCTTCTCGATTTTGGCACGCACCCGCACGCTGCCGCCGCGCTCGCCGTCGTTGTAGTGACCCACGTCGATGTATCCGCCGGTCTGGAAGTCGGGGTAGAGGTGGAACTCCTCTTGTCGCAGGTAGTGAACGGCGGCGTCAATGATTTCGTTGAAGTTGTGAGGCAAAATTTTGCACGACAGGCCCACGGCGATGCCCTCGGCGCCCTGTGCCAGAAGCAGCGGGAACTTGGCCGGCAGGGTGAGCGGCTCGCGCTTGCGGCCGTCGTAGCTCAGGCCCCACTCGGTGACTTTGGCATCGAACACCACATCCAGTGCAAACTCGCTCAGCCTGGCCTCGATGTATCGACCTGCGGCGGCACCGTCGCCAGTGAGAATGTTTCCCCAGTTACCCTGCGTGTCGATGAGCAGTTCTTTTTGCCCCAGCTGCACCAGCGCCGAGTAGATGCTGGCATCGCCATGCGGGTGATACTGCATCGTGAGGCCCACCAGGTTGGCCACCTTGTTGTAGTGGCCGTCGTCGGCCTCTTTCATGGCGTGCATGATGCGGCGCTGCACGGGTTTGAAGCCATCCTCAATGTGCGGCACGGCACGCTCGAGAATCACATAGGAAGCGTAGTCGAGAAACCAGTTTTCGTACATGCCCGACAATTGCAATTTCTTGTCTTTGGCATGCACTTGGTAGGTGGAGTGGGCCTCAGTGTTGGATGAGGCGTCTTCTATATTGTCGTTTTCGATAGGTTGCTCGTCGAGCTGATCGAGTTCTTCGTTGTCTTCTTTCATGTAGTGCTATTTATCAACCTACAAAGATACAAAAAAGAAATCAGATGCAAGACGTTGTGGCCGTCATTTTTTTTACGCGCACGCGAGCAGTTGCCCTTGTGAACAACGTCGCCGAAACTGCTCCCAGAGTTAGGTGCTGGCGCGAAGCGACTGAGGAGTGTGTCCGCCTGAGTGGGTGCCATCGTCGCAGTATCACACACTCCCTCGGCCCTACGGGCCACTCCCCCTAACTTAGGGGGAGAACTGCCAGCGTCGCCGGAAAGCTGCTCCCCATAGGGGGAGAGCTCAACTCACGGAAAAAGAGCAGAGGCAGCAGAAGATTATTTATAATCAATCTCCGTTGTCGGCGAAATCTCCGTGAAACAGGACAACTAACGCGGCATCACAGTCCCCCTCGAAAAAATCCTCCCGGCGGGGGCGAACCGCGCCGGGAGGCAATGCCACATCATTATCCAATACTATGAATAACCTTAAAAAATGTACTGTTTGCTTTACCTTGTTTATCGGATGAGAATTTTCTTTCCGTCACGGATATAGATGCCACGGCTTGCCCATGGAGTGTATGAAACAGCCTCCATTGCGGGGACACGCGCCCCTACACTTCGGTCGCTCTAAATTGGATGTGCGGCTACCTTGTTGATTAACTGTATCTAAGCTCATTAAACTCTCATTATTTACCATAATCCGAATCTATACCTTCTGTGAACAATTCCAATAAGCGGGTAAAATTGTATGCTTTATATCGATAATTGTTGATATCAAGCAATGTGGGTGACGCAAATGCGACAATAACTTCACCACTCTTTAAATATATTGATATTTTGGTTCTTGTTTCAATCGGGTCGTTTGTTGATGTTGAATTTGGTCGTAAAGGATATCGCCAATCCACGCCAGGATTTGATTTTATTTCAACGGGGTAGATGGAAACTTTATCTTCAGGAAGTGGCTCTAGTAGATTTATAATGCTGATAATCATGGCAATTTCTTTCCACTGCCTCAGTTCTATTTTGTAGATGGGTTGCATATTATAGTACCATTCTCCTTTCCTTTGTTGGTTTTGGTGAAAAGCAAAGGCCTCATCAAAATGCTGCCTATCAAAGCACATGCCACCCAGAGTCACACATGTGGGACAGATTGTCTTGATTATCACACTATCAACTTGATGAAAGTTAATTTGTATGCGATGATTCAGTGCTGACATATTTATAAACATGCCAAAGAAAATGCTTATCAGACACGCCAGGATTCTATTTAAAATACTCTCTTCCATTAGTTTTGTGAAATCTAACATCATCTACTTTTTCAAGATCTCTAAACTTATGATTCTTTCTGATAGGCTCACCTAACTCCGTAGCCTTTGGATTCTCCACATTTTCAATATTACGTCTCTCTTCAGAATTCCCATATTGTTCATCAATATTATTAATATTTTGAAAGTATAACTCACCATTGTCTACTATTGCCGCTGCATGACCAAATTCATGAAACGCAGCCATGGCAGGCGACATGGTGTTATTATCGTCAAGAATGTTTGCATTGTCTAAGTCAATATAGATTCTAACTTGATAAATTATATTTCCTTCTTCATCTTTGTTGAATTTAGAGGTTTTGATTCTATTCCCACCGCCTTCTCTATTTGCGTCATATACAACAAAATGGTGTGGTGAATTTCTGAGTTTTCCTCAATATCTTTAATTTCTGTGCCGATATACGCTCTTACATCTCGCATTTTATAATTAAAACTCATACTTGATGGAGCACTTGGATACTCTAAAATCTTTCCCGTAGGGTCAATATTCTTCACCGGGTTGCCGGCGCACCACAGGTAGGGACTCTCCCAGGGGCGGCGCTCGCACAGTGGGTCCATCGTGGTGGTGCCCGGGCGGGCGGGGTCGTACCAGCGGGCGCCGAAGTCGTACTGGTTCAGCCCGTGCTGCCGCTCCAGCTCCTTGCCGGTGTATTTGTAGGGCTGGGCGTCGCCGTACACCACCTCGGTGAGCATGGGCATGCCGCCGGGGTAGTAGCTGTTCACCTGCTCCAGCGTGCCCGTGCCGTCGGCGTTGTGACGCACCACGGCGCGCACGTTGCCCCGGCAGTCATTCACAAAGCAGCGGTGCCGGCCGTCCTCGCCCACGAAGCCCACGTCGGTGAGCACACGCTCCAGCGTGTCGTTGCGCCAGATGTGGCCGCCACTGTAGTCGCGCGTGAGAACCGTGACGTAGGGAATCTCGCCCACGGGCGGGTCGATGCCCGGGCCAATCAAGCCGCCCCCTATTGCCCCGCCCCGCGGCTCTGCGGCAGGCCCGGCCGCGGCGGGGCCTGCGACGGGGGTCGCGATGCCTGTGTCGACCACCTTGTGGCAGGTGCGCAGCTTGCGGCCGTCGGCGGCGTAGGTGTGCTCCGTGCGGTGCCCGTCGGCCCACGTCACCCGCTCGGGCAGGTTCAGCACGTTGTAGCGGATGTCGGCGATGCCGCGGTTCAGGTCGCTGGTCATGTTGCCGTTGGCGTCCCACGTGTACTCCACCGATTGGTCAGTGCCGTTGACGAACTCCATGGCGCCGGCGTAAGTCAGGTCATCCTCGCTGTCGCCCACCCGCCGCAGGCGGTTGCCGTCGTAGGTGAGCGACAGGTTGTCGACCGTGCCGTAGTCCAGCACGCGCGTCGTGCCCACGTTCACACTCGTGGTCACCCCGCCGCGCCGCAGCGAGGTGATGTTGCCGTTCAGGTCGTAGCCGCAGTGCACCGAGTAGTCGGGCTGGCTCTGGTTCATCACGTTGCCGCCGTCCCACTCCCACTGGGGCTGGCTGTAGGCCGCGTCGGTGAGGCGGCCCAGCCCGTCGTAGCCGTAGGCGTAGCGGTGGGTGAACAGCGACGCGTCCACGCCCACGCGGTCGCGCGCGGTCCACACGTCGGCGCTGACGTTGCCGTTCCAGCACGCCGTGGCGCTGGGCACGCCGCCCGTGGTTTCATAGTGCAGCGTCTGCGTGAAGTGCGGATTGGTCACCGCGCTGAGCCAACCGCGGATGTTGTAGCCGTAGTTTGTGGCGGTCGTGCCGCCGAGCATGGCCGTCGAGGCCGTCCGCCCCAGCTCGTCGTAGGTGTTCTCGGCCAGCGTCACCCAGCTGCCCGTGCCGCCGTGGTCCATCTCCACCCGCGTGACGCGCTCCATGCCGTCGTAGCTGTAGCGCACGATGTCGACCAGCGCCGTGTCGGCCGTGGAGTGCTCGCGGCGCACCTCCAGCGGCCGGCCCGTGAACGAGAGGCGGCTGTAGGTGTGGTCGAAGCCGCCCATGTTGTTGTGCTCGCGCGTCTGCACCACGTTGCCGTGATGGTCGTAGTACATGGCCTTGCACAGCAGCCGGTCGCTGCCCAGCACCCGCGTGGCCGTGCCCGTGAGCAGGCCGTTGGCCGGGGCGAGCCGCGCGTTCCAGTAGCGTGCGTCGTAGCCCTGGACCGGTTGGTATTGCAACTGCGTGTTCATCTGCTCAAAGTTATGACAAAATCCGTAATGGTCAAAATAATTGACCGATAAAATTTCGCAGCTGTCGACAGC
>JAFUWD010000063.1 GCA_017483645.1 Muribaculaceae bacterium
CCATGTCTGTCGGGTTTGATACATATTTTTATTTGCAACACTAAGATAGGTGAAAAATCTGACATGGCAAAATCCTGAGCAACTTTTTGTTGCTCAGGTACTTAAAAAGTTATATTTGTAATAGTGTTGCGGAATTAAGGATAGATTTTTTTTTAAAAATTAAAGCAAACTGCATAGAATTTTTAAAATTTCATAGTTTTCGGTAGGGGTGGTGACGGTCCACAGTTTGCTTTGTGACGAAAAAAAAGCATCAAATCATGCGAAATTTAGATTTTTTTGCTATATTTGTAAGTTTTTAAAGGTAATATAGTCATGGAATCCCTTGCTAACACCGATGAGCATCGTGGCACCAGCTGGCTGCAACGTGTGTTTTACCTCTATTATGACGGCTTCCGCGGCATGACGGTGGGCAAGACCCTGTGGCTCATCATCGGCATCAAGCTGGTGGTGTTCTTTGTACTCATCAAGTGGATTTTCTTTCCTGATTTTTTAAATGGCGTGGCCTCGACCGATGAAGGCAAGGCCGACTATGTGCGTGAGCAACTGATTAACCGCTGACGTCATGGCAGATTGAGATTATCAATATAAAACTGAGCAGATATGGAACAACTGACAACTGTAGTCGACTGGTCGCGCGCGCAATTCGCGCTCACGGCAATTTATCACCGGCTGTTTGTGCCACTGACCCTCGGGTTGGGGCTGATTATCGCTATCATGGAGACGATTTACTACCGCACTCGCAGCGAGAAGTGGCTGGCTACCACCAAGTTCTGGATGACCATCTTCGGGGTGAACTTTGCCATCGGTGTCGCAACCGGCATCATCTTGGAATTTGAGTTCGGCACCAACTGGAGCAACTATAGCTGGTTTGTGGGCGATATTTTCGGCGCTCCGCTGGCTATTGAGGGTATTTTAGCCTTTTTCATGGAGTCGACATTCATTGCGGTGATGTTTTTCGGCTGGAAGAAGGTGAGCCCGCGGTTCCACTTGGTGTCCACATGGCTCACCGCGATAGGCGCCGGATTGTCGGCCCTGTGGATTTTGGTGGCCAACGCCTGGATGCAATATCCCGCCGGCTGTGAGTTCAATCCATCGACCATGCGCAACGAGATGACCAGTTTCTGGCAAGTGGCGCTGTCGCCCATGGCGGTGAGCAAAGTGCTGCACACCGTCACCAGCTGTTGGGCGTTAGGCGGTGCCTTTGTGGTGGGTGTGTGCGGCTGGATGTTGCTGCGCAAGCGCAACATCGGGCATTGCCAGCGCAGCCTCAAGGTGGGTGCCTGGGTAGGCATGGTGGGAATTATCCTCACCAGCATCACCGGCGACACCAGCGCTGTGACCGTGGCTCGTTATCAACCCATGAAGTTGGCAGCCATGGAAGGGCTTTATGACGGTTCTTCCGAGCAGTCGATTGTGGCGATGGGAATCATGCGTCCCGGGAAACAGCCTGCCGACGGCCAGGACCCCTTTGTGTTTGATGTTTCCATCCCTTATGGCCTTTCATTGCTGGCCACGCACGATCCTCACGGCTATGTGCCCGGCATCAACGACATCCTGGCCGGCCGCCTCAACGGCCCCGACGACAGCACGTCGCTCAGCGTGGCCCAGCGCATGGAGCGCGGCAAGAATGTGAAGACACTCATAGCCGACTATCACACCGCCACACGTTCGGGCAACAAAGTGGCTGCCGACAGCCTGAAGGCCGCCATCAAGGACGACTTCAGCCACTTTGGTTACGGCTATCTCGACACCCCTGAGGAGGCCGTGCCCAATGTGCCGCTCACGTTCTACACTTTCCATGTGATGGTGACCATAGGCGGATGGCTGGTGCTGTTTTTTGCTCTGGCATTGCTGTTTGTCTACAAGCCGGCCATCGTGGAACGCGCCCGCTGGCGGCGCCTGTGGTACTGGCTGTGCATCATCACCGTGCCGCTCACTTACCTGTGCAGTGCGTGCGGATGGGTAGTGGCCGAAGTGGGACGGCAACCCTGGACCATTCAGGATCTCATGCCCAACAAAGTGGCTATCAGCGACCTCACTGCCGGTTATGTGCAGACCACCTTTTGGATTTTTGCCGTGGTGTTCACCGCGCTGCTTGTGGCCGACGTGAGCATCATTTGCAAGCAAATTGCCAAGAAGTCGGTCTGTGACCTTGACCGCAGCGAACTTTAAGTGTAACAACCTAATCAAACAAGACCAACCATGACAACTTATTATATCCTTCAAAACTACTGGTGGCTCATCATGTCGGTGCTGGGCGCCGTGCTGGTGTTCATGCTTTTTGTGCAGGGAGGGCAGTCGATGTTGCTGCAAAGTGGCGACGAGAAACAGCGCGCCATGATGGTGCGCTCGCTGGGTCGCAAATGGGAACTGACATTTACCACGCTGGTGACCTTTGGCGGTGCGTTTTTCGCGTCGTTTCCGCGGTTCTATTCCACGAGTTTCGGCGGTGCCTACTGGCTGTGGATGGCCATCTTGTTCAGTTTTGTGATTCAGGCCATCAGCTATGAATACCGCGCCAAGGCCGGAAACGTGTACGGCCGCCGATTCTACGACACGCTGCTGCTTGTCAACGGTGTGGCAGGCCCGTTGCTGCTGGGCGTGGCCGTGGCAGGGATGTTTTTCGGTGCTGAGTTCACCGTTACCAAAGCGCGCATCCTCGATGTTCAGGCCGCCACCATCTCGCAGTGGGGGCCACTGCACGGCCTGGAGGCGATAGCTTGCTGGAAAAACCTGCTTTTCGGGCTTATGGTGTTTTTCCTGGCCCGCACGCTGGCGTCACTCTATTTCATCAACAATATCGACGACGACGCGTTGCGTGCCCGCCAGCGGCAGCTGCTCAAGGTGAACGGAGCCATTTTTGTGGTGCTGTTTCTGGCCACGGCTGCCGTTATTCTCACCAGCGGAGGCGTGGCGGTGGACGATGATGGCAATGCCCGGTGGGTCGACTACCGTTACCTGACCAACTACCTGACCATGTGGTGGGCATTGATTTTCCTGCTGCTGGGTGTGGTGCTGGTGCTCTGGGGCGTCGGCAAAACTCTTGCCGACATTGCGTTCAACAAGGGCATTTGGGCCACCGGCGCCGGCACGGTGCTGGTGGTGATGAGCCTGTTCTGGGTGCTGGGTTACAACGGCACGGCCTATTATCCCTCGCTGCTCGATGTGCAAAGTTCGCTCACGCTGCGCAACAGCAGCAGTAGCGAGTTCACCCTCACGGTGATGAGCGTGGTGAGCGTGCTGGTGCCTTTTGTCATTGCCTATATCGCCTACTGCTGGCGAGCCATGGACCACGACAAAATCACCACCGAAGAGGTTTAACCGCCCATTTAGCCGTTTTGAGATAAGAAAGATTTCAGCTCGTCGAGACGTTCGAGGGCTTGGCGCCGTCCCTGCTGATAGACGCGCCGCATGTCGTCGACACTGTGCGTGGTGCGGCTCACATCGAGCGGCACGGCCGGAGCGAAGACCAACGTGTTACCCAATTGCTCTTGCTGGCGGACGTAGGCCACCTGCTCGTTGTAGAATTGCGCCCGGTTGTCCATGGCCTGCACCACCGCAGGATAGCGCCTCATCCACCACTTGATGAGCGGCAGCAGTCGCTCGGGCGTTTTTGTGTAGCCTGCTTCACGGGTGAGCACCACCACATTTCGGTCGCATCCCTTGCTTTGCATCCAGCGCAGCGGTATGCTGTCGCTCATGCCGCCGTCGAGCAGACGCTGGCCGTCGATGACCACCGGCTGCGCCACCACAGGCATCGAAGCCGATGCCCGAATCCATTCCAGTGTGCGGTGCGCGTCGTCATGGGGCGTGCACAGGTGGTATACCGCCTGCCCGGTGTCGACATCGGTGCAGGTGACGTAGAACTCCATCGGATTGGCATGAAAGGCGTTAAAGTCGAACGGGTCATACTCGGTGGGCACCGTGTGGTAGCAGAATCGGGCATTATAGTAGTCGCCTGTGGTCAGCAGCGACCACAGGCCGGCATAGCGGCGGTCGTGGGCAAACCGCTCGTTGTAGCGAAGTGCGCGCCCCGGCTGGTGCGACTTGAGATTGCATCCGAACGCCGCCCCAGCCGACACGCCCACCAGCGCGTCGACGGTGAGTCCGTTCTCCATCATCACGTCGAGCAATCCGCAGGTGAACATGCCTCGCATGCCACCGCCTTCGAGTATGAGTCCGCGTTTCATGGCTTACCTGAAAAGTGAGTTTAAACAATGCAAATGTAGGCATAAAAAAATGAAAAACACCAAGGCGTTTCTCATTTTTTTTAAAATAGCAGTGGGTGATGTTCACCCGCCAGTGATTTATTTCAGCTTGATGGTGCTAAGCACAGCGGCAACCTCGGGAGCGTCGGGATTGACGAGAGCGTTTTTCATACGGAGCACATTGTCGCCCACCTGTGCGTAACATGTAGTCTGGCCTGCGCCATTGGATAATGTGGTGAAAGTGTAGTCGCCTATTTTTACGCCCTCGGTTTTGGTTAGGCTGGGATAAGCGTCCATATCGTTGGTTACCAGTTCTTTAGCGTCCCTGTTCTTGATGACGTCAATTTCCATTTTCATGTCCGAACCATTCTCGCCTTTGGTTTTCATGATGATTTCTTCAAAACCACCCACTTCGCCTGTCCATCCCTCGGGAATGGTCAGGGAGAGGTCGGCCGACTCGAAGTCGCGCTGCAAGGGGTTGGGTGCCTGCTGCTCGTCGGCCTGCACAGCTTCGGTGCTGTCTTGAGCCTGAGCGGCCTCGGCATTCTCGGCGTTGTTCTGATTGTTGGCGCATGCAACAGCGGTGAAAGCCATCATCACCAGTGCTGCTAAATAATAAAGTTTTTTCATTTTAAATAATGTGGGTTCCCATGTCCGTTATAAAAATTCCTCCGACGGGTGGAACCCATTATGCCCGCGGCAGAACCTATTTTGCAAAGATAATGCATCGATGCAACATGGCATGATGCAAAATCGTGCATTGGCTTGTTAAAATGGTGCATTCAGATTAAAAGGGATAATAAGAAAAGTAAAAAAATCAAAAACCGTTACTTTTGCGAGAGTTGTGTTTTAAAATAGCATGATAATTTATTACCTTTGCATAAAATTCTGAAAAACCACTCCCGATATGAAACAATTAGATATTTTAATCGCCGAGAAATTGCTCAGTGCAAGTGCCATCAAGTTGCAGCCCGACACCCCCTTTGTGTGGGGCAGCGGCTGGAACTCGCCCATGTATAACGACCATCAGCAAATTTTGTCACATCCAGCCATCCGCAATCTGGTGAAGGTGGAGATGGCGCGCACCATAGCCGAGAATTTCGACAGTGTGGATGTTGTCGCAGGTGTGGCGACCGGAGCCATCGCATTAGGAGCCATTGTGGCCGATGCTTTAGGGATGCCCTATGTCTATGTGCGTGAAAAAGCCAAGGATCATGGCTTGGAAAATCTCATCGAGGGAAACATCAAGGCCGGTCAGCGCGTGGTCATCATTGAAGACCTGCTTTCGACGGGGCGCAGCTGCATCAAGGCCACCCAGGCCATTCGCGACGCCGGCGGAGTGGTGGCAGGTGCCGTGGCGTTGTTCAATTATGAGTTCCCGGTGGCCGTCAAGGCATTGAAGAAAGAGCGGCTCACCGTCAAGGCCGTCACCAATTATTCGGCCATGATCAAGGCAGCCGTGCAGTCGGGGAAAATCAAGGCCGATGATGTGGCATCGCTGCAAAAGTGGCACGACGACCCCGAGAATTGGATGCCCGGCGACATCTTTGACTGATAGGAGAGGCAATTTATTCAAGAATATAACCGATATACATTTTTTTTCTATGGAATCTTACAAAAGCGACGTTGTGGCGATTCCCTGCAACGTGACCACCATCTATAACAAATTGTCGAACCCTTCGCTTTTTGCCTCGAAGTTGGCCGCGAGCATCGACCAACTGCCTCAAGAGGCACGCGAGAACTTGGAGAAAGTGCGCTTTGAGGCCGATGCCATCGCCATCGAGAGCCCAATGGGTGAGATAAAACTGGCCGTGGACCATGAGCAAAGTGTGCAAGACCGGCGCATTGTGTTCGGAGCGGCGCAAGCCCCCGTGAAGTTCAACATGGTCATCAACCTTGACGGCCGTGAGGAACAACTCACCGACAGTGTTGCCGAGTTGCAGCTCGACCTGCCATTCTTCCTGCGCAAGATGGTGGAGCCCCAACTCAAAGAGGGCGCAAAGAAATTTGGCGAGATGCTGGCGCATCTGCCTTACGAAGACCTTTGATGGCGCTGAACCAATGGCTCAGAGCGGCGGCCGATGTGCTGATGCCGCGCACCTGCTCGGTGTGCGGTGAGCCGCTTGGTGCCGACGAGCCTTATGTGTGCCGGGGGTGCATGGCGCACCTGCCGCGCACCCGCCTGGAGCAGGTGGAGTTCAATGCCATGGAGCAACTGTTTGCCGGCAAGGTGCCCATTGAGCGTGCCGCCGGCTTTTTCTATTATGAGAAAGACAGCCCCTACGCTTCGATTATTCACGACGCCAAGTACCGCAATATGCCCAAACTGGGGCAGTGGATTGCGGGCCAGGCGTATGCCGAGATGTCGGGCAGTGGCTTTTTTGATGGCATTGAGTTGGTGGTGCCCGTGCCCTTGCATCGCGACAAGCAAGCCCGCCGCGGCTATAACCAGAGCCTTTACATAGCCCGCGGCATCGCTCAAGCCGCCGGTGTAGTTGTCGGGGAAGCCGTAGAAGCCGTTCGAAGTCATAGCACCCAGACACGCAAAGGCGCTATCGAGCGCTGGCAAAACACCCGTGGGATGTATCGCATGAAAGCCCGCATGTCGTCTGCCCTTGAGGGAAAACATGTTCTAATCGTGGACGATGTGGTGACCACCGGCAGCACATTGGAAGCTTGCGCCGAGGCCCTGCTTGCCGTTCCCGGCATCAAAATCTCACTCTTCACTTTGGCTGTAGCCCGCCTGTCGTAACGCATAGTCCACCGCAGGGTAGAACACTGCCGGCTCGAAGCCCCGGCTGGCAGCGAAACGCAACAAGGAAGCGCGTGCTGCCTCGGCGGGTCTCGCCGACAGGCCGCGAACCTTGGATTGCAGCAAGCGGTCGAGTGTGGCGCGGTATTCATCGGCGTCGATTTGCTGCAGAGCGTTGTCGATGACCGCGGCCGGTAGCTGCTTCTTCCGTAGCATGAACGCAATCTTGATGCGGCCCCAGCTGTTGAAGCGGAACTTGTCGCGTACAAAGGCCACGGCAAATCGTTCGTCGCTCAGAAAATTCTCGGACTGCAATCGACTCACCACCTTGTCGGCGTCGGATGCGGTCAGACCCCATTGCATGAGTTTCTCATGCACATCGGCTGGTGCCTGCTCTCCACGAGAGCACAGGGCTGCTGCACGGTTGAGGGCGGCCTCGATGGTGATTGTTTTTTTTGCGTTCATCAGCTTCGGCATTGATAGTGGCAAAGTTACGAATAAACGAGCGCAGAACAAAATGAGAAACGAAGTTTTTCATTTTTTATGCCGAGTGTGAGTAACTTGGGCGCAAGCCAACGTTCGAATAAACGAGCGCAGAACAAAATGAGAAACGAAGTTTTTCATTTTTTATGCCGAGTGTGAGTAACTTGTGCGCAAGCCAACGTTCGAATAAACGAGCGCAGAACAAAATGAGAAACGAAGTTTTTCATTTTTTATGCCGAGTGGGGAAAAATTATTATTTTTGCAACAGACAAATAAGTGAAAACACCATATAGCCATGAAACAGTTTTTTCTTTTTCTGACCTTGTTGACCTTCAGTGGGGCAAGCGCCCAAAGCACCGACATCACCATGCGTCATCGCCCGCTGTGGGTGGTGAAACCCGCCAAGGAGCAAAACCGCTTTACTGTGGTGCATGACAAAGAGTTACCGGCCAATCTGAAGCACTACGACCGTATGATTTTCAAACCCCACATCGGGTCGGTGAACCTCGTAAAGAGTGCCTCGCGCACCGAGGCAGGCGATTATCAAGCCACCTTTGCCCTGACCGATGCCAAGAAAGTGGCCAAGATGTTCCGTGGCTATGACAACTCGGAGTTTGCCTCGATTATTGTGCCTCATGAGGTCCTCGACACGCACACGCCCCTGCAATTCTCGCGTTGGAAGTCAGGTGAGACGAAGCAAGAACTCACCGACGAGTATTACCTCAACTTAATCAGAATCCGTTACCCCGAGTGGCGCATCGCCTCCACTCAGTGGATGGCCACTATCGCCGGTGACTGTGACCGCCAGTTCTATCTTGTGGTTTTCGAGCCTACTCCACGCCAGGCCTTGGCTTCGGTGGTGTGCTTTTCCGAGGGGCGGGTGGTCAGCTCGATTGACGACCATGCCGACATCAGCCTCGATGTGGAGCGCACTCCCGACGGCAAGCCCATGCATGTGTGGTCGGTGTGCGACTACGGTGAATACTCCATGCCAGAGATCATGGCCTTCATGGACACCAAAAAAGGCTTGGAGATGTATGTGCGCGCATCGGGTAGTGAATGTTACATCTATCGCATCTATCGCGAGAACAGTGGTGGATGGGACTTGATTGACGAGGTGGCGGTATCGGATTTTGAATGATTCATTTTGCAACTCGGTTGCACGTTTTTTGCCATAACTTTGCGCTCAGAAACTAAAAAACAAAGTCATGGCACATAATCATCAACATCACACCGACGAATGCTGCCCGGCTCCCCATCATGCACACCATCATGAGCATGGCTCTTTGTGGGGAAAGGTGGCGCTGATAGTGGCGGCCGCATTGCTGCTGGCTGTAGCCGTGGTCATTGAGCACACGGCTCACTTGCCCATGTGGCAGTTGCTGCTCATTTACCTTGTTCCGTATCTGCTCGTTGGACACGAAACCCTGCACGAAGCCGCTGAAGGGCTGGCACAGGGCGACGCCTTCAACGAGCATTTTCTCATGACCATTGCCACCGCCGGAGCATTGTGCATCGGCTTTATGCCGGGTGCCGACTGCGAGATGGCCGAGGCAGTGGCTGTAATGCTGTTTTTTCAAGTGGGCGAGCTGCTGGAGGGCTATGCCGAGGGGCGCAGCCGCGACAGCATCGCGCACTTGATGGATTTGCGTCCCGATGTGGCTCATGTGGTGGGTGAGGATGGCGTTGCCGATGTGGCACCCGAGCAGGTGGCCGCCGGCCAGACAATTGTGGTGCGCCCGGGCGAGCGCGTGCCGCTCGACGGCGTGGTCGTGGACGGTGACACCACACTCGACACAGTGGCTCTCACCGGCGAGAGTGCGCCACGTGTGGCCTCGGTGGGCGACGATGTGCTTTCGGGATGCGTCAATCTCACCGGCGTGCTCACCCTGCGTGTGGCCAAGCCTTATGCTCAAAGCACTGTGGCACGTATCATCGGGTTGGTTGAGGAATCGGGCGAGCGAAAATCGCACACCGAGACTTTCATTACCCGTTTTGCGCGCGTATATACCCCCATTGTGGTGGCTGCCGCGGTGGCTGTGGCGTTGCTGCCGCCGTTGTTGTCGGGTCACTTCATGGCGTTGCTGCCGACTTGGTTGCACCGCGCTCTCATCTTCCTGGTGGTGTCGTGCCCGTGTGCGCTGGTCATCAGTGTGCCGCTCACGTTCTTTAGCGGTATAGGTGGCGCGTCGAGAAGAGGCATTCTGGTGAAAGGCGCCAATTTCATGGATGTGCTGGCCCGTGTGGGCATCGTGGTGTTCGATAAAACGGGAACCCTTACCGAAGGGCAGTTTGCGGTCACGACCGTTCACCCCGACAGCTGCGACGACACCCGCTTGTTGCACTTGGCGGCCCATGTTGAGCATCATTCCACCCATCCCATCGCCGCCGCGCTGCGTCAGGCATTTCCAGCAGCTGAAGCCGATGATTGTGAGGTGAGCCAGATTCAAGAGGTGGCCGGTGAGGGCGTTACGGCCGTTGTCGACGGCCAACGGGTGAGCGTGGGTAACGATCGGCTCATGGAGCGCGTCGGCGCTCAGTGGCATCCCTGCCACCATGCGGGAACCATCATTCATGTGGCCATCGACGGCACCTATGCAGGCCACATTGTGGTGGGTGACCGTGTCAAGCCCGACAGCGCGCGGGCCATCGCGGCGCTGAAGCGCGCCGGTGTGCAACGAGCGGTGATGCTCACCGGCGACCGCCAGACGGTGGGACAAGCAGTGGCGGCTCAGTTGGAAATTGATGAATTTCATGCCGACTTGTTGCCTGCCGACAAGGTGGCCCATGTGGAACGCCTTCAGGCTGAGTTGCCGCAAGGCCGCACACTGGCCATGGTGGGCGACGGTATCAACGACGCCCCGGTGCTGGCGCGGGCTGATGTGGGCATCGCTATGGGCGGATTGGGCAGCGACGCTGCCATCGAGGCCGCCGACGTGGTGGTGATGGACGACCATCCCCTGCGTGTGGCCACCGCCGTGAGGGCCGCACGTCGAACCACCGCCATCGCTCATCAAAATGTGGTGCTGGCCATCGCTGTGAAGGTGTTGGTGCTGTTGCTGGCCACAGTGGGACTGGCCACGATGTGGATGGCTGTGTTTGCCGATGTGGGAGTGACAGTGATGGCCGTGCTCAATGCCACCCGCGCCCTGTATATATCTAAAGACGAGTAAATGATGATAGAGCAAATTACCCTGACACTACGTGCCCGGTCACGCGGTATCCATCTGGTGACCGATGAAATATTGCGTGGCTTGCCGCCTATGCCATCCAAGGGATTGATGAACGTGTTTGTGCACCACACCAGTTGTGGCCTGGCCATCAATGAGAATTATGACCCCGATGTGAGGCACGACCTGGAGACCGTTCTCAATCGCCTTGTTCCTGAAAACGACCCCGGAATGCTGCACACCCTGGAGGGCGCCGACGACATGCCGGCTCACGCCAAGGCCGTGCTGAGCGGCGTGAGCCTCACCATTCCCATCAGTAATCATCGCTTGGCGTTAGGCACCTGGCAAGGTGTCTATTTGTGCGAATATCGAAATGACGGCGGTCCCCGCCGAATCACAATCACTATAATTGGAGAATAAGAGCATGAATTTCTTGGAACTTACCCGGTGCCGTCACAGTTGTCGCGCCTACAGCGACCGCCCTGTGGAACGGGAGAAACTGGATTATGTGATGGAGTGCGTGCGGATGGCACCCTCGGCGGTCAACAAGCAGCCGTGGCGATTTGTCATGGTGGATGATGAGAGCGGTCGGCAGGCTTTGCAACGCTGCTACGACCGCGAATGGTTCACTTCGGCGCCTCTCTATGTGGTGGCCGTGGCCCGGCACGACCAAGAGTGGGTGCGTGCCGACGGAAAGGCGCATGGCAATATCGATGTGGCCATCGCTGTGGAGCATCTGTGCTTAGCGGCTGCCGAACAGGGGCTGGGCACCTGCTGGGTGTGCAATATCGATGTGGCTTTGTGTCGTGATTTGTTGCGTTTGCCAGCCACCGACGAACCCGTGGCCATTGTGCCCATTGGTTATCCGGCAGTCGACACCATCCCGCCCAAAAAGCGGAAGCCGCTTGCCGAGGTTTTCGAGCGCCGAGCCGAATAAGGGGTCAGGTCGCTGCCTGACGGTCGTGGCGCAGTTGTTTCACATAGGTGCGACGCAACACGTTGAGGTGCGGCATCTTTCTGACTGTGCTGCGTACGGGTTGGAACTCGTAGACCATCATCAACAACAACAGCACCAATCCCACGATGCACACCCAGCCATAGCTTTGCTTCACGGCTATCATGAGCGTCTGTGGCAGGTCGTAGTGTTGGCCTCGTGCGGCGGTGTCGGCGATGAAGTAGCGCAAGTGATGGCTGTAGATGCCGGTGAATACGCTCTCGACCACGCCGTTGCGAATGAATCCCGACATTGTGAGTGCCATGAAGAATGCCGGAAACTCAATGAGTTCTTTCAGATAGAGTGTCATGGTGGAGAAAAACACCGCGTAACCAGCTGTTCGCAACACCGTGGGCAGCACAAGGCGTTCCACATTGAGTGTGGGCGACACATAGAAGTACATCATCACTTGGTGCATCAACAGCATGACAAATCCTACGGTGAGTAGCTGGGTGAACGGTCGGCGCACCCAAAGTGTCCATGCGATGGTCATGCCGCATCCCAATGCACTGCCCGCCACTTCCCACAAATTGAGTGAGGTTGTGGTCATCATGCCCCAATGTAGCACACCGCCCGTGAGGGTGTTGAGCAGTACGCGTGGTGTGGCGTTCATCATCTCGGCGATGGCAAACATGGCTAAAATGGCCACCAACCTGCTGTGCCGCCACAGTCCGGCCTCGATGTAAGGGTGGCGGATGTGGCGCATGCGCCCCACCGTGACGGCCAGTGTCACAGGCACTGCCAGTGCCACGGCTCGCCACAGCGGTGAGTCGGTCCAGTTGTAGTATTCACCATAGATAAACAGCCAAATCACTTCCACCATCAGTGTGCTCCACAACAGACAGCCCAGCCAGTCGAGGCTCACCAGAGGCAGCGGCTTCATGAAGCGGAAATTCTTGGTGAAGCACATCACTATCAGCATCAGTACTATCAACACGGCTGTCATAAACCAGTTCATGGCTTGCCATGAATAGTAATAGGTGAGTTGCTGGGTGAGCCAGGTACACAACCCTTGTGCGCCCAGAATGACAATGTAGATGGAAGGCAGGAACACGCCGAAGATTTGTTTGGGAGAAATCCATAACCTGATGTTGGAGAAACATTCAAACGTGCCGCACAGTTTGGCAAATCCCGCCACATAACCGATGGCGCACAGCACCGGCACGTTGGTGGTGAAGAGGGTGGCCACATTGCACACCACAATTACCGATGCCGCTGCCAGCAACAACTGGTGGTTGGTGAAACGGAACTTGAAACGGAACAGAAACGGGAACGGCATGTTCACACCCACCACGCCCATCATGCCCACCATCATCACGTCCTCGCGCATGAGGCCGGTGGAGCCCACCATCTGCCCCGTTGCACCCAAATAGTAGGTGCCTGTGAGCTGGAAGGTGAGGGCAAACAACAGATATATCCAGGGCCTGACGGCCTCAGGCACCCAGTCGCGGTACATGGGCATTGCGAAGGGGCCTTGCCAAGGTGCAGCCATTCTATTTCTTGTGTTTGATGGTGGCGACTACATTCAGTCCTGCTCGCAGACGTGCCACGGCAGCGGTGTCGTTGCCTGCATCAAGCGCGATGCGCACCGGCACGCGTTGTTCCACTTTCACAAAATTTCCTGTGGCGTTGTCGACCGGGATGGCCGAGAATGCACCACCCGTGGCGGGCGACAACGACTCCACCCGTCCGTGATAGGTTACTCCTGGCACGGCGTCGGCCGTGAAGTCGACTTCGTCTCCCACTTCGATGTGTTTGAGTTGCGTTTCGCGGTAGTTGGCCACCACCCACACTTGGTTGTCGTCGACAATGCGTGCCAGTTGCTGACCGGGCTGCACCAGTTGTCCCACCTGAATGTCTTTGCGTCCCATGGTGCCGTCGCATGTGGCCACGATGACCGTGTAGCTCAGGTTGAGCTGTGCAAGATTCAGAGCGGCTTGTGCCACACTCACTCCGGCCATTGATTGTCCCAAACGGGCCGCCTGTTCGTTGCGGACTACTGAAGTGGCTTGTCGTGAGGCTTGTGCCTGGGTTTGCCGTGCGCGTGCGGCATCATATCGGGCACGGGCATCGTTGTATCGCGTGCGGGCATGGTCAAATTGCTGCTGCGTCACTGCTTCTTTCTTGAGCAGTGCAGCATAGCGGTCGAGGTCGGCCTTGGCATTTTCCATGTCGTTGCGCGCCTCATCAACGCCCGCGCTGGCCACCTGCATGCCGGCTGTGGCCACATTGACGTTGCTGGCCGTGGTGTTCATGCTGGCGCTCACGGCCGCGCCGCCATGCTGTTGTCCGCGGACTCCCGCTTCGGCCTGGGCCAGCCGCAATCGGTACTCGGAGTCCTCGATGATGACCAATGTGTCGCCGCGGCGCACATGCTGATAGTCGTCGAAACGGATTTCCTTAATAAATCCCTGCACGCGCGTGTTGATGGGCGTGATGTGGCGGTAGACCTGCGCGTCGTCGGTCCATTCGCCCCCCGGATGCCAAAACTTGGCTGCAATCCATCCCAGTGCCACTGCCAGCAAGCCGATGATGCCTGCGTTCCAAACTCTCTTGACGTATTTCTTGTTGCTCATAATTGATTGTGCTTCAGTTTAAAATTGTTTTATAATGTTCCGGCCAGATAGTGCATTTTGTAATAAGCCAGAATGGTGTTGATGCGCGCATCCACCTCAAGCAGTTCGGCATTGAGTTTGAGATTGGATGCGTCGACCATCTCGGTGACCAATGCCAGTTGGTTGAGGTAGCGCTCGTTCATCACTTCGTAATTTTGCTGTGCCAGTTGCACGCTCTTACGCTGGGTGTCGAGTTCTACGAGCGATTGCAAGTAGTCGGTGTGGGCGGCCTGCACCGCATTGTCGATGCCCTGCCGGGCCACGGTGAGCGCTTCCCGGCTCTGGCGCGTGGCCAGTTGTGCCTGCCGCACCTTGCTATTGTTCTTATAAAGCGCTCCTAAATTGTAGGTTACGCCTACGCCCACGCGCCATGCGTTGATGTTCTTGTTGAGGGGCGGAATCTCGAAGGTAATCGGGCCGTTGAGGTTGTCGGCGGCAAACAGTGCTATGCGCGGGCGCAGGGCACTGCGTTCCACTCGCTCGTTTTGCTCGGCAATGCGTGCTCCGATGGCGCTTTGCCGCAGCACAGGCGATGTGCTGGCCGCCTGTTGCTGCCAAGTGGCTTCGTTGGCCACGCTGAATTCCTGCTGCACCAGGCTGGTGTCGGGCACGATGGTGACGGTGTCGGGCAGGGCCAGCGTGTTGCACAGTTGGTGATTGAGCACGGCACGACGGTTGCGCAGTGTGGTGAGCCCTAACAACAGGTTTTGCATTTGTAGCTCATAACGTGTGACATCGTTGCGCAGTGCCATGCCCTGGGCTTGCTTTTCCTTGATGTCGTCGATGAGTCGCTCGGTGAGTGCTATGTTTTTCTCATAAACCTGCATGCGGTTGTTGAGTTTGAAAATATCGAGATATTGTCCCAGTGCCAAGAAGCGTTGTTGCTGGCGGGTGACTTCGGAGGCCACCTCGGCATTTTCTTTCTTCAGTTCGGCGATGCGGATGCCGGCGTTGATGGCTCCCCCGGCATATACCACTTGCTGCACTTCCAGCGACAGGCTGTTGCCAAAATGAGGTGTGTGTGCCCAAACAGCGTCGCCAAACTCACGGTTGGTAATCAGAGTGTTGCCTAAGTAACTGAGTGACAACGATGCGTTGATGTCGGGCAATCGCTGGCGGCGGGCTGCTTCCACGCCCTGCTGTGCTGCTTCCACGCCGGTGCGTGTCACGGCCAAGGGTGCACTGCAGGCATCGGTCAGGTCAAAAAGTTGCTGCACCGAGAGTGTGCGGTTCTCAGCGTGCGTGACGAGAGCGGCAAGCGCTGTCAGCACGATGATATGGAATTTTTTCATGTTGAAAAGTGTTTTTTAAAAATCGGCTGCAAAGTTATCGCTTTTCGGTGGGCTGAACGATTTAAAAATTGCGCCAAAAATGGGATAAATGGGAACAAAGGAACTTGTTTTCCACATTTTTTTTACGATATTTGCAAGCAAAATGCGAACAATCATGCCCGATAGTGAAATACTTAGCGGCGAACAGGCACGACTCTACACCACCCACTTGACCCGATGGCGTGCCGAGCCGGTTCTTATCAACTTTGGAGCCATTGTATTGTGCCGCAAGGGTGCCGCCACCATGCGCATCGACTTCAAGGACTGGAGTTTACATCAAGGGGCGGTGATAACGCTTTTTCCGGGCGATGTTTTGTTGCTGAACGATGTCACGCCCGACTTTGAGGTGGAGATGCTGCGCTATGACAAGGCGATGCTGCGCGAGGCCAGTCTGCAACTGGAACAAACGGTCTATTCGTCGCTGCGGGCCGACCGTTGCCGCAAAGACCGACCAGTGGTAACGGCCATCATCGACAGCATGTTTGCCCTGCTGCGTGTGTATTTCAAGCAAGACGACTGTACTTGCCTCGACCAGCTGGTGCTTTACCAACTCAAAGCATTCTTCACTGGATTTTACGACTGGATTTACCGTAACCGCAGTGAACTGCCATCGGTGCAACAGGGCGGTTCGCGTCGCGCGCAAGAGCTGTTCAACCGTTTCATGGAAGCTGTGGAGGAGGGCTATCGCCAATCGCGCGATGTGGTATGGTACGCGCGGCGTCTCAGCATCACACCCAAGTACCTCAACACCATCGTGCGTCGCATCACCGGCCGTACGGCCAAAACCATCATCGACCACTACACCATCTTGCAACTGAAATTACAACTGCGTACCAGCGCTCTCAGTATCAAGCAACTGGCCTGGGACTTCCACTTCAGCGACACATCGTTTTTTTGCCGTTATTTCAAGCACCACACCGGGGTCACTCCTCAGCAGTTCCGCCATGACACAGCCGAGCAACCCTTAGAAATCGAGTAGGTCGGGGAGCGTGAGCGACAGGTTTGCGCTCCCTTTCCTCTCACACCACCGTACGTGCCGTTCGGCATACGGCGGTTTAATTTGTTTTCAAAGAATGCCTAATCTCATAGTAGTCAAGAACACTGACCAG
>JAFUWD010000044.1 GCA_017483645.1 Muribaculaceae bacterium
CAAGCTGGTCACCATCACCATTTGCACTGCCCGGCAGGGTATCATCATCGGCAAGGGTGGTCAGGATGTCGACAAGCTCAAGGAAGAGCTCAAGAAACTCACCGACAAGGATGTGCAAATCAACATCTACGAGGTGAAACGCCCCGAGCTCGACGCTGAAATCGTGGCAAGCAACATCGCTCGCCAGATTGAAGGCAAGATTGCTTATCGCCGTGCCGTGAAGATGGCTGTGGCCTCGACCATGCGCATGGGTGCTGAGGGCATCAAGGTGCAGGTGAGCGGTCGTCTGAACGGTGCCGAGATGGCCCGCAGCGAGATGTTCAAGGAAGGCCGTACGCCGCTTCACACGCTGCGTGCCGACATCGACTACGCTCTGGTTCCTGCCTTGACCAAGGTGGGCTTGATCGGAGTGAAGGTTTGGATCTGCCGCGGTGAGGTTTATGGCAAGAAGGACCTTGCTCCCAACTTCACCAACAACGCCGGCGAGCGTCGCCCCAGCGGTGGCAACCGTCGCGGTGGTGGTTTCCGCAAGAAAAACAACAATCGTTAAACAAACGTTTTTAACACTACACTACAACAATGTTACAACCTAAAAGATTAAGATACAGAAGACCTTCTGACGGACATCCCCGGCAGTACAGCAAGCGTGGAAACCAGCTGGCTTTTGGTTCGTTTGGCATCAAGACGCTTGAGTCGAAGTGGATTACCGCCCGTCAAATCGAGGCTGCCCGTGTGGCCGTGACGCGTTACATGCAGCGCGAAGGTCAGATTTGGCTTCGCATATTCCCCGACAAGCCCTACACCCGCAAGCCTGCCGATGTCCGTATGGGTAAAGGTAAAGGTGATGTGGCTGGCTATGTCGCTCCTGTTCATCCCGGACGCATCCTCATCGAGGTCGATGGCGTAAGCTACGACATCGCCAAGGAAGCTCTGCGCCTGGCTGCCCAGAAGTTGCCGGTAATCACCAAGTTTGTGGTTCGTCGTGACTATGATCCCGAGCAGAATGTGTAATTTTTAATGTATCAGAGAAGAGACTATGAAGAAGGAAAATATCAAAGAACTGACCGATAAGGAATTGCTCGACCGCCTCGACGCTGCCGAGAAGGCTTACGCTCAGGAGAAAATCCAGCACGCTATCTCTCCGCTCGATAATCCTGCAAAGATTACACTCGACCGGAAACTGATTGCTCGCATCAAAACCGAGATTCGTGCGCGCGAACTGAAAATTAACAAATAATCCCAACCCAAACTATGGAAAAAAGAAATTTAAGAAAAGAGAGAATTGGGGTTGTTTCCAGCAACAAGGGTGACAAGACCATCACTGTGACTATCAAGTGGAAGGAGAAACACCCAATCTATGGCAAGTTTGTCAACAAGACAAAGAAGTACCACGCTCATGACGAGAAGAACGAGTGCAACGTTGGCGACACCGTAAAACTCATGGAAACCCGCCCGCTGAGCAAGACCAAGAGATGGAGATTAGTTGAAATCATCGAAAAAGCGAAGTAATTAAGAGTTATGATACAGACTGAAAGCAGACTGACCGTGGCCGACAACAGCGGGGCAAAAGAAGTGCTCTGCATCCGCGTGCTCGGTGGCACTGGCCGCCGCTACGCCACCGTGGGCGACATTATCGTGGTCACCGTCAAGAACGCCATTCCGGCATCGGAGGTGAAGAAAGGAACCGTCTCGAGAGCGGTGGTGGTTCGCACCAAGAAGGAAATCCGTCGTGCCGACGGATCGTATATTCGTTTCGACGACAACGCATGCGTGCTGCTCACTAATGCCGGCGAGCTGCGCGGAACGCGTATCTTCGGCCCTGTGGCACGTGAGCTCAGAGCAACCAACATGAAAATCGTTTCTCTCGCTCCCGAAGTTCTTTAATCAATTAAAAGTAATAAATTGAAATAATGGCTAAGTTACACATTAAGAAAGGTGACACCGTCTATGTGCTCGCGGGAGACGACAAGGGTAAGACCGGCCGCGTGCTCCAAGTCCTCGCCAAGGAAGGACGAGCTATCGTGGAAGGCGTCAACATGGTGAAGAAAAGCACCAAGCCCACCGCCCAGCACCCGCAAGGCGGCATTATCGAGAAAGAGGCCCCCATCCACTTGAGCAACATCAACGTCGTGGACCCCAAGAGCGGCAAGACCCCGCGTCCCACTCGCGTTGGCTTCAAGAAGGGTGAGGACGGCAAGACCATTCGTTATTCTAAAAAATCAGGAGAGGAGATCAAGTAATGACAACGCTCAAGAAACAATACGAAGAGAAAATCGCACCGGCCCTGATGAAGCAATTCAACTACAGCTCGCCGATGCAGATTCCGCGTTTGGTCAAGATTGTCCTCAACGAGGGTCTTGGCGACGCTACGCAAGACAAGAAAATCATTGAAACCGCTATCAACGAGCTCACCGCCATCTCAGGACAGAAGGCCGTGCAGACGCTCTCGAAGAAGGATATCTCCAACTTCAAGGTGCGTAAGAAAATGCCTATCGGTGCCCGCGTGACCCTGCGTCGTGACCGTATGTATGAGTTCATGGAGCGTTTCGTCCGCATCGCCCTGCCGCGTATCCGCGACTTCAAGGGTATTGAGGGCAAGCTCGACGGCCGTGGCAACTACACCGTGGGTGTGACCGAGCAGATTATCTTCCCGGAAATCAACATCGACTCGGTGACCAAGATGACGGGTATGAACATCACGTTCGTCACCACCGCCAAGACCGACGAGGAGGGCTACGCTCTGCTCAAGGAGTTCGGATTACCGTTTAAGAACAAATAAACACTAACCAAACAATCGTATGGCAAAAGAATCAATGAAAGCTCGCGAGGCCAAGCGTCAGCGCCTCGTTGCCAAGTATGCCGCCAAACGTGCGCAGCTCAAGAAAGAGGGCAATTATGAAGCGCTCCAGGCTCTGCCTCACAACGCCTCGCCCGTGCGTCTGCACAACCGCTGCAAGCTCTCGGGCCGTCCCAAGGGCTACATGCGTCAGTTCGGCATCTCGCGCATCGATTTCCGCGAACTGGCATCGGCTGGACTGATACCCGGTGTGAGAAAGGCAAGCTGGTGAGCCTTGCAGCCCACTGCTTAGCGGCTTGAAAGCCGGTATCGAGCAAAAACCAACAAAACAAACACTATTTTTAAATATTGTTCGGGCGCACAATGACAACCGTGAGTTCCGAATCAATTTAAACAAAAAACTATAATGACTGATCCAATTGCAGATTATTTGACAAGATTGAGGAATGCGATCAAGGCACAGCACCGTGTCGTTGAAATCCCTTCTTCGAAACTCAAGAAAGAGATTACCAAGATTCTCTTTGAACAGGGCTACATCCTGAACTACAAGTTCGTGGAGAATGGTACTCCGGCAGGAGCCATCAAAATCGCTCTGAAGTATGACAACGTGGACCACGTGAGCGCTATCAAGTGCCTCACCCGCGTGTCCAGGCCGGGACTTCGTCAGTACACTGGCTACAAGGACATGCCTCGCGTGCTCAACGGACTGGGTATTGCCATCGTTTCCACTTCCAAAGGCGTGATGACCAACAAGCAGGCCAAGGAGGAGAAAATCGGTGGAGAAGTTTTGTGTTACGTTTATTAAACATGGAGGGTAAAGATTATGTCAAGAATAGGTAAATTGCCCATCGAGTTACCCGCAGGCGTAACCGTAGAACTGAAAGACAACGTGCTCACCGTGAAGGGTCCCAAAGGGGAACTCAAGCAGAACATCAACCCCAACATCAAGGTTGAGGTGGAGGACAACCAAATCAAGGTTAGCCGTCCCGACGACGAGCGTGAGTCGCGTGCGCAGCACGGGCTGTACCGCGCCCTGATTCACAACATGGTGGTGGGTGTGAGCACCGGATTCAAGAAAGAAATGGAAATCGTGGGTGTCGGTTACCGTGCCACCAGCAACGGACAAGTGCTGGAGCTGGCTCTCGGTTATTCGCACGCCATCTATCTGAAAATGCCGCCCGAAGTGAAGGTCGAGGCCAAGAGTGAGCGTAACAAGAACCCGCTCATCACGCTGGAGTCGTGCGACAAGCAGCTTCTGGGACAAATATGCGCCAAGATACGTTCGTTCCGCAAGCCGGAACCGTACAAGGGCAAGGGTGTTAAGTTTGTGGGCGAGGTGATTCGCCGCAAGTCTGGTAAAACGGCAGCAGCCAAATAATAACAACCGTACATCATGATATCGAAAACAGAACGTCGTAATAAAATCAAAGCACGCATCCGTGGTCGCATCAGTGGCACTGCCCAGCGCCCCCGTCTGTGTGTGTTCCGTAGCAACAAGCAAATTTATGCCCAGGTCATCGACGACCTCGCCGGCAACACACTGGTCTCCGCTTCTTCCAAAGGCCTGACCGAGGGAACCAAGAGCGAGATTGCCGCGCAAGTGGGAGAGGCAGTAGCCAAGAAGGCCATCGAGGCCGGCATCACTACTGTGGTCTTCGACCGTAACGGATTCTTGTTCCATGGCAGAGTTAAATCATTGGCTGACGGCGCCCGTAAAGGCGGACTTAAATTTTAATAAATCATGGTTAAGAAGAATAATAGAGTCAAAATATCAAGTGATATTGAACTGAAAGACCGTCTGGTGGCTATCAACCGCACCACCAAGGTCACCAAGGGTGGACGCACTTTCACCTTTGCAGCTATCGTGGTCGTTGGCGACGGTAATGGCGTCATCGGTTACGGACTGGGTAAGGCCAATGAGGTCACCACAGCTATCGCCAAGGGCGTGGAAGTGGCTAAGAAGAACCTCATGAAAGTGCCCGTGCACAAAGGTACTATTCCCCACGAGCAGGTTGCCAAATTCGGCGGTTCGCGCGTGTTTATGAAACCCGCAACTCCCGGTACCGGTGTGAAGGCCGGTGGTGCTATGCGTGCCGTGTTTGAGAGCATCGGCGTGACCGATGTGATTTGCAAGTCGAAAGGCTCGAGCAACCCCCACAACCTGGTGAAGGCCACTATCGCCGGTCTGAGCGAAATGCGCAGCCCGGTTGAGATTGCCCACTATCGTGGTGTGACGCTCGACAAGGTGTTCAACGGATAATTTTAAACGGTTTTTTGAATTATGGCTAAGATTAAAGTAAAGCAAGTGAAAAGCCGCATCAATCGTCCGGCTCGTCAGAAGAGAACCCTCGATGCACTGGGTCTCAAGAAAATGAATCAGGTGGTGGAGCATGAGGCTACACCGGCAATCCTGGGAATGGTTAACGCTGTTCGTCACCTCGTCACCGTTGAGGAGGTAGCCGAATAAATTAAAATCGTAATAGCATTATGGAATTACATAACTTACAACCCGCTGTCGGGTCAAACAAGAAGAAACGTCGTATCGGTCGCGGTCCGGGTTCGGGCAAGGGCGGCACATCGACTCGTGGTCACAAGGGTGCCAAGTCGCGTTCGGGTTACAAGAGAAAAGTTGGATTCGAGGGTGGTCAGATGCCTCTGCAGCGCCGCGTGCCTAAGTTCGGATTCAAGAACATCAACCGCGTGGAGTACAAGGCCATCAACGTTGCCGTTCTCGAGCAGCTGGCCGAGAAGACCGGTGCCGAGAAGATTTCGGTGGCCGACTTGATGCAGGCCGGGCTGGTGCGCAAGAACCAGCTGGTGAAAATCCTGGCTAACGGACAACTCAATCACAAACTCGAGGTCGAGGCACACGCCTTCTCCAAGAAAGCCGAAGAAGCCATCAGGGCAGCCGGAGGCACAATCGTAAAACTCTGATTAAGCGATGAAACTTATCGAAGCAATTAAGAATATCTGGAAAATCGACGACCTGCGCCGTCGCCTCATCATCACGTTCCTGTTTGTCCTCGTCTACCGACTGGGATGCTTCGTGGTGCTGCCCGGCATCAATCCTGCCGACCTGGAGGCCATGCGTAACTTCACCAACAGTGGACTGATGCAGCTGCTCGACATGTTCTCGGGTGGTGCATTCTCGCAGGCATCGATTTTTGCGCTGGGTATCATGCCCTACATCACGGCCTCAATCGTGATTCAACTGCTGGGTATGGTTCTGCCGCAGTTCCAGAAGATGCAGCGTGAAGGAGAGAGCGGACGCATGAAGCTCAACCAGTACACGCGTTATCTGACCGTGCTCATCCTGCTTGTGCAGGCTCCAGCCTATCTGGTGAACCTCCAATATCAGGTCAACGCTGCCGGTGGCCATGCACACATTGGTGGATGGATGATGCTCTATCTGTCGATTGTGCTCACCGCAGGTGCCATGTTTATCATGTGGCTGGGTGAGAAAATCACCGACAAGGGTATCGGTAATGGTATCTCCATGATCATCTTGGTGGGTATCATCGCCCGTTTCCCCAGCGCTATCGTACAGGAGTTCACCAACCGCCTCAACACAGCACAGGGTGGTTTGGTCATGTTCCTGGTGGAAATCATCATCCTGTTTGCCGTCACTGCCGGTGCAGTGATGCTGGTGCAGGGTACGCGCAAGGTGCCCGTGCAGTACGCCAAGCGTATTGTGGGCAACAAGCAGTACGGTGGTGCCCGTCAGTACATTCCTCTGAAGGTGAATGCCGCCAACGTGATGCCCATCATCTTTGCCCAGGCATTGATGTTCATCCCCATCACATTGGCTGGATTTGGCGCTCGCCAGAACGAGGCCGGTTTCCTTGGAAGCCTGTCGCGCACCTTTGGTGACATGAACGGATTCTGGTACAACGTGGTCTACTTCCTGATGATTGTCGCCTTCACCTACTTCTATACTGCCATCACCGTGCGTCCCACGCAGATGGCTGAGGAGATGAAGAAGAACAGCGGCTTCATTCCGGGTATCAAGCCGGGTAAGAAGACGGCCGACTATCTCGATTCCATCATGTCGAGAATCACGTTGCCGGGCTCTATCTTCCTGGGTATCGTTGCCATTCTGCCGGCTTTCGCACGCTATTTCGGTGTGAACCAGCAGTTCGCGCAATTCTTTGGCGGAACGTCGTTGCTCATCATCGTGGGCGTTGTGCTCGACACGCTTCAGCAAATCGAGACGCACCTGATGATGCACCATTACGACGGACTGATGAAGTCGGGTAAAATCAAAGGACGCACGCATTGATGCACGAAATGTGCTGACAATTGTTTTTAGCGATTTATGATTTATCTCAAGACTGATGAAGAAATAGAGCTTCTGAGAGAAGCAAACCTTGTGGTGGCTCGCACACTCGGCCTCATGGCCGAGTGGGTGGCCCCGGGTATCACTACCAGGCGCCTTGACCAGCTGGCCGAGGAATTTATCCGCTCACAAGACTGTGTGCCCGGATTTCTGGGACTCTACGGCTACCCGGCATCACTCTGCATATCGGTCAACGAGAACGTAGTGCACGGAATACCGTCGAATTATGTGCTTGAGGAAGGCGACATCGTGTCGATTGACTGCGGTGCCGTGACCCGGGCCGGGTTCAACGGTGACTCCACCTACACTTTCCCCGTGGGCGAGGTGAGTGACGATGTCATGCAACTGCTGCGCACCACCAAGGAGTCGCTCTATGTGGGCATTGAGCACGCGCTGCCCGGCAACCGCATCGGCGACATTGGCAACGCCATCCAGACCTACTGCGAGAAGCGTGGTTATGGCGTGGTGCGCGAGCTCACCGGACACGGTGTGGGCCGCAAGCTGCACGAGGACCCCGAGGTGCCCAATTACGGGCGGCGGGGTACCGGCGCGCTCATCAAGAACGGCATGTGCATTGCCATCGAGCCCATGATTAACATGGGAAGCAAGAACATCGTGCAAGAGCGCGACGGCTGGACGTGCCGCACACGCGACCGCAAGCCCAGCGCCCACTATGAGCACAGCATTGCTGTGCATCACGGCAAGCCCGATATTCTCTCGTCGTTCGACTATGTGAAGGACGTGCTCGGTGACCGCTTCATCTGATCGCGATAAAGACATGAGTCAAAAATAAAACAAAATATTCAGTACATTCAACCCTATTTTTTACCCACTATGGCTAAACAGACCGCAATAGAATTAGACGGGACCATCGTCGAGGCATTGTCCAACGCCATGTTCCGCGTGGAACTGGAGAACGGACACCAAATCACTGCTCACATCAGTGGCAAGATGCGCATGCATTACATCAAAATCCTGCCCGGTGACAAGGTGAGAGTGGAAATGTCGCCTTACGACCTGTCGAAAGGAAGAATTTCATTCAGATACAAATAATCTTAACACAACGCAACCATACAAATTATGAAAACAAGAGCCTCCATCAAGAAGCGCACCCCCGATTGCAAGATTGTGCGTCGCAAGGGTCGCTTGTACGTAATCAACAAGAAAAACCCCAAGTTTAAACAGCGTCAGGGTTGATAATCAAATTTTTTTACTAATTTTGCAAAAAATTTCTAACAGAATATATGGCAGTACGTATTGTAGGAGTTGATCTCCCCCAAAACAAGCGTGGCGTGATTGCATTGACCTACATCTTCGGAATCGGTCGCAGCAGCGCCGCAAAGATTCTCGAGAAAGCAGGTGTCTCAGAGGACACCAAGGTCAAAGACTGGACCGATGCCGAGGCCGCCAAAGTGCGTGAGGTAATCGGTAACGACTACAAGGTAGAGGGTGACCTCAGAACCGAAGTGCAGATGAACATCAAGCGACTGATGGACATCGGTTGCTATCGTGGCATCCGTCACCGTAACGGCCTTCCCGTGCGCGGACAGAGCACCAAGAACAACGCTCGCACCCGCAAGGGCCGCAAGAAAACTGTTGCTAACAAAAAGAAAGCTACTAAATAATATTAAAGTATGGCAAAGAAGACAGTCGCAGCAAAGAAGAGAGTGGTCAAGGTCGACGGCGTCGGGCAACTCCACGTTCATTCTTCGTTCAACAACATCATTGTGTGCCTCGCCAACGGTGAGGGACAGGTTATTTCTTGGTCTTCGGCAGGCAAGATGGGATTCCGTGGCTCGAAAAAGAACACTCCCTATGCCGCTCAGATGGCCGCGCAGGATTGCGCCAAGGTCGCCTATGACCTGGGTCTGCGCAAGGTGAAAGCCTATGTGAAGGGTCCGGGCAACGGCCGTGAGTCCGCTATCCGCACCATCCACGGTGCAGGCATCGCCGTGACCGAGATTATCGACGTTACTCCGCTTCCGCACAACGGTTGCCGGCCTCCCAAGAGAAGAAGGGTCTAATGGCATTAGCCCCTTGTTCGTAAACAAATTTTTATCATTTTATTTCAAAACAATTTTTTCGCGAGTCTCTTACAGTGATTGGATTGCACTTTATCATCGACCTCTCTGCAATCGCGGCTGCACTGTAGCGATTCTGCTTTCAAAACTTTAATTATTTAAAAAATGGCTAGATATACCGGTCCAAAAACGAAAATCGCCCGCAAACTGGGCGAGCCCATATTCGGCGAAGATAAGGTTCTCTCCAAGAAGAACTATCCCCCGGGTCAGCATGGACTCAACCGCCGGCGCAAAATGTCGGAGTATGGTACGCAGCTTCGCGAGAAACAAAAAGCTAAGTACACCTATGGTGTGCTGGAGCGTCAGTTCCGTAACCTCTTTAACAAGGCAGCCCGCATGAAGGGTGTCACCGGTGAGGTGCTTCTGCAGCTGCTTGAGCAACGTCTTGACAACATGGTGTACCGCCTGGGCATCGCTCCCACGCGTGCAGCAGCCCGTCAGATGGTGCTCCATCGTCACATCACCGTCGACGGTGGCGTGGTGAACATCCCCTCCTATTCGGTTCAAGTGGGACAAGTGGTGGCCGTTCGCGAGAAGGCCAAGTCGCTCGAAGTGATTCAAGACGCTCTTGCCGGCTTCAACCACAGCAAGTATCCCTGGATTGAGTGGGACGACAATGCCAAGGGTGGCAAACTGCTCCACCTGCCGCAGCGCGAGGACATTCCTGAGAACATCAAGGAACAGTTGATCGTTGAGTTGTATTCTAAATAAAAAACTGAACATCCATGGCTATTTTAGCTTTTCAGAAACCCGACAAAGTATTAATGTTGGAAGCCGACAACACTTTCGGCAAGTTCGAGTTCCGGCCTTTGGAGCCGGGTTACGGCGTCACCATCGGAAATGCGCTGCGTCGCATCCTCTATTCCGGACTCGAGGGATATGCAATTTGCAACATCCGTATCGATGGCGTGCAGCATGAGTTTGCCACCATCCACGGAGTGAAGGAAGATGTGGCCAACATCATCCTGAACCTTAAGAAGGTGCGGCTCAAACGAATCGTCGAGGACACCGAAAGCGAGAAGGCCGTTGTCAAGGTTGCAGGGCAGGAGGAGTTCAAAGCCGGTGACATCGGTAAGGTGCTGAACGGCTTTGAGGTGCTTAATCCCGACTTGGTGATTTGCCACGTTGATCCCTCAACCGGTTTCCAGATTGAGCTGTCGATTAACAAGGGCCGTGGCTATGTTCCCGCCGACGAGAACCAGAATGCCAACGACCCGATTGACGTGATTGCCATTGACTCGATTTACACGCCTATCATCAATGTGAAGACGACCATCGAGAACTATCGCGTTGAGCAGAAGACCGACTATGAGAAGCTTTTGTTGGAAATCACTACCGACGGTTCTATTCATCCCAAGGAGGCTCTTAAAGAAGCCGCTAAAATCCTGATTCAGCACTTCATGCTGTTCAGCGATGAGAAGATTGCTCTCGATGTGGCTGAAACGGAAGGCAACGAGGAGTTTGATGAGGAAGTGCTGCACATGCGGCAATTGCTCAAGACCAAGCTCATCGACATGGACCTGTCGGTCCGTGCGCTGAACTGCCTCAAGTCGGCCGAGGTCGAGACACTGGGCGAGCTGGTGGTGTTCAACAAGACCGATTTGTTGAAATTCCGCAACTTTGGCAAGAAGTCACTCTCTGAGCTTGAGGAACTGCTCCTGAGCCTGGGTCTGTCCTTCGGCATGGATATTTCAAAGTATAAATTAGATAAAGAGTAATAAACACGATGAGACACAATAAGAAATTCAACCACCTGAGCCGCAAGTATGCTCACCGCAACGCCATGTTGTCGAACATGACCACGTCGCTCATCCTGCACAAGCGTATCTTCACCACCCTGGCCAAGGCCAAGGCGCTGCGCATCTACGCCGAGCCCATCATCAACCGCGCCAAGAACGACACCACGGCATCGCGTCGTGAGGTCTTCAGCATGCTGCAGAGCAAAGAGGCAGTGACCGAGCTGTTCTCGAACATTGCCGAGCGCATTGCCGAGCGTCCCGGAGGATACACCCGCATCCTCAAGATGGGCAACCGTTTGGGCGACAATGCCAAGGTTTGCTTCATTGAGCTTGTGGACTACAACGAGGCCATGCTCGAGGCCAAGAAGGAAGGAACGGCCAAGAAGGCTACCCGCCGCAGCCGTCGCTCCACGAAGAAGGCCGCCGATGCTCCCGCTGTCGAAGCCGAGAAGCAGGAAGAGCCCAAGACCGAAGAGTAATTGCAGCCGCGATTGACACTTTTCAAAACAACAATACTTGTGCATGCCGTGACATTTCTCTGTCGCGGCATGTTTTTTTGCCCATATTTGCGAATTGAAACCGATTTCTTTGCTAATTTTGTAATCTCAAGGCGTTGAGCAATGAATTATTTCAGAAATTTGATAGCAACACTTGTGTGCTGGGCTGTTGTGGCCTTCATGGCCGCCACCGCCCAAGTGCCGCAGTCACAACGTGTGTGCCTGGCCTATTGCACCTGGTACGGCTCGCAACTGCCGCGCCCCGACATCGTGACGCACATCAACTATGCCTTTGCCGAGGTGTATGTTACCGCCGACGGTGTGTACAATGGTTTCAAGTTGCAGGGCAGCGAAAGCCGTTTTGCCCGTGTGGTGGCACTGAAGGAGCAAAATCCCGACCTTAAAATCTGCATCTCGTTCAGCCACACGGTTGAGAACAGCGACAATCGCCAGGGTGGCGGTTTCTCGGCCATCGCCGCCAATGCCGATTCCCGGCGACAATTTGCGCTCGACTGCCTGGCCTTTGTGCAGAAGTGGGGCATCGACGGTGTGGACCTCGACTGGGAGTTCCCCGGCCTGTCGTGGAGCGGGGCGGCATCGAATCCCGCCATCGACACCCCAAACTACACGTTGCTCATGAAGCAACTGCGTGCAACGTTGGGCCCCGACCGCCTGCTCACCTTTGCCGGCTACGTCATGGACCGGCAGCGAACCGCGCAAGGCGGCTACCGCTATATCGACATTGCCGCCGTGATGCCCTATGTGGACTTTGTCAACATCATGACCTACGACATGGATGCCGCACCTCATTATCAGTCGGCGCTGGTTTCGCCCGAGTCTTATTACGACTGCAAGCGTGCCGTCGGCACTTATGCCTCACTGGGCGTGCCTTATGAGAAAATGCTGCTTGGCATTCCATTCTACGTCAGGCACAGTTTCGATGGTGCCTCGACAATCATCGACTTCCGCCGATTGTCAACACTCAACTCCAATTTTGTTGTCGACAACTGGAACGCCGCTGCCTGCTCTCCCTATGTCACTTACAAAGGCGAGTTCTACGGCTCTTATGACAACCCGCGCAGCATTGCCATTAAGGGGCGGTGGATGGCGGCCCTGGGGTTGCGTGGCATGCTGTATTGGGAAGTGGGAGAAGACGACGCCAGCTACACGCTGTCGCAAGCCGTATGGAATGCCGTGAAGGCAGATTATTGATGAATTTGTTAACGGGTATTAAAAGTAATTTATTCCTTTAAATTTGAAAAAACTAAGTATTTGATTGTCAGTGGTCGTGTGATTTGGGTGGGTGAAAAAATTAAGAATATTTAATGTATATAACGTTTTTTATACCATAAAAGTAGTTTGAAAAATTTATTGTCGTAGTCCAAATAGTGTAATTTTGTAAAGAAAGACAAAACATAAACTATTTCGCGCCCTATGGCGCATAAAACCTAAAAAACGAGGACTATGGCAGTTATCGCATTAGACGTTGGCGGGACAAAGGTAGCCAGTGCCATTATGGAGAATGATGGCACCATCCGTTTCTCGCACAAGAATTTGCTTGGCGGACGTGAAGGCCACGATGTGGGCAAGCTCATTGTCGAAAATCTTTCGCGGCAGATAGAGAAAGCCAAGTATCACAAAATCAATATCGAATCGATAGGTGTTTGCATCCCCGGAACTGTGAATCTTGCGACGGGAAGAGTGTGGGCTCCTAATATACCTCAGTGGCAGAACTATCCGCTCAAGGAGGTGATTCGCAACTCGTTGGGTAACCCCGACATTGACATCTTTATTGATAACGACCGCATTTGCTACGTTTATGGTGAAATGTGGCTGGGTGCCGCCCGTGAATGCCGCAATGTGATATTCATTGCGGTGGGGACAGGCATCGGAGCCGGCATCATCATCGACGGGCATGCGCTTCACGGTGCCGACAACATCATCGGAGCCACCGGCTGGATGGCGCTGGAACCTCCCTACAAAAAAGAATACGACCCGATGGGTTGCTTCGAGTACTATGCTTCGGGAAGCGGAATCTGCAACCGCGCCAAGGAATTGGTGAGGCAGAACAAGGCTTACCGCGGCGAGTTGCGTCAGATGCCCATTTCGCGCATCACCACGCCCAGCGTGTTTGAGGCGTTTGAGAATGGCGACCCCATAGCCACCGAAGTCATCAACAAGGCCGTGGAGATGTGGGGAATGGCATCGGCCAACCTGGTGAGCCTTCTCAATCCCGAGAAAATCATCTGGGGTGGGGGTGTGTTCGGCCCTGCCCGCGGATTGGTCGACCGCATTTATGCCGAGGCATGCAAGTGGGCGCAGCCGCTCACCATCAAGACGGTGAAATTCTCGTCGTCGCAGTTGCCCGGCAACGCAGGTCTGCTTGGCGCTGGCTATCTGGCTGTGAAACATGGCAATGTGGATATTTAACCATTAAACTAAACCAATAGCTATGGACAAAAAACAGACATTCAAGGCTTTTGTGGCAGCTTGCATCGGCATGGCGTTTTTCGGAGTGACCATGGTGGCTCTTGGTTCGGTGCTTCCTGCTCTGACCGATAAATTGTCGCTCACCGGGCCCGAGATGGCCACACTGGCCAGTGTGCTCACCGGCGGCATCCTCATCGGCTCGCTCGTGTTCGGTCCTGTGTGCGACCATTATGGGCACAAAGGAATCTTCCTGGCCAGCTGCATCGCTGTGCTGATAGGCCTGTTCGGTTTGTCGCTGGTTGGCTCATTCACTCCGTTGGTGGGCTGCTATCTACTCATCGGTGTGGGTGGCGGTGTGCTCAACGGACAAACCAACACGTTGGCCAGCGACCTCTATGGAGGTGATGGCGGCAAGTTGAGCCTTCTCGGCGCGTTTTACGGCGTGGGTGCGGTGTGCATCACCTTCTTGGTCTATATCACCGACCAGCGCGTTCCTTTTGAGACGATTATCCGTGTGTTGTCGGCGGTAGCCCTGCTGTGCATTGTCTACTGCTTCACGGTCAAATTTCCCGAGCCCAAACAAGCACAAAGTTTCCCAATCAAGCAAGCCGTGCAAATGCTCGCTCAGCCAGTGTTGTTGGTGATGAGCTGTGTACTGTTGCTCGAGAGCAGTGTCGAAACGATTACTAACAACCTGTCGACCACCTACTTTGGCCGGCAAGGACTGGAAGGAGTGGTGATATTGCTCACGGTGATGATGGTGGCGCTCACCTTGGCGCGTTTTGTGCTTTCGGTGCTGTCGAGGCGCATGTCGCAGCAAGCTATCCTCTACACGTTCTTTGCCATCTTGTTTGCCGGCTTCGCACTCGTGGCAGTGGCTCACACCATGCCTATGGCTATGGTGGCGATGGCCCTTGTGGGAATCGGCACAGCGGCCACCTATCCTGTTGTGCTGGGCCGATTGGGCGCACGGTTTCAGCAATTGAGCGGCACCGCATTCGGCATCGCCATCACCATTGCGCTTGCAGGTAGCACACTTCTCAACGCCTTGGTGGGCGGGTTGCTCCTGCACATCTATCCCTATGTGATGATGACCTGCGTGGCCCTGATGGCCCTGCTGTTCTTTGCCGGCAACAGCCTGCTGAGTCGCAGCGACAAATAAGATTTACTATCGCAATTCATATTTAGTTATTAACCCTTAAAAATTGTTTTTAAATTATGTACGCAAAAGATTGGTTAAAAAATGCGCATGAGATTATGAACACAATCGAAGCCACCCAGATGGAGAATGTCCGCAAGGCCGCCACCATCATGGCCGATTCGATTGAGGCAGGGCACTGGGTGCATACCTGGGGCTGCGGTCATGCCACCATCCCTTGCGAGGAAATGTATCCCCGCATCGGTGGTATCGTGGGCTTCCACCCGCTGTGCGAGCTGCCGCTCACTTTCTTCACGCAAATTATCGGACAAATGGGTATCCACCAGTTCCTGTTCCTCGAGCGTGTTGAGGGCTACGGACAGGAGATTATGAAAAACTACAGTTTCTCCGACAAGGACTGCTTGTGGATTTTCTCCCACACCGGAATCAACCCAGTTAACATTGACATGGCCAACGAGGCCCACAAGCGTGGCATGAAAGTCATCGTTTACGGCAGCGCAGGCTTCACCGGCGACAAGCCCGGCCGCCATTCAAGCGGTAAGAACCTGTTCCAGGTGGCCGATGTCGTGGTCGACTCGTGCGTGCCCCTGCAGGATGCTTCGGTGACCACCAAGGCCCAGTTCGACAAGATTGGTCCTCTCTCGACCCTCGGTTTCGTTTCGCTGGTGTGGATGACCATTTGCACCGTTGTTGAAATCCTTGAGGAGCGCGGCGTGAAACTGTACATCAATCCGTCGCACAATGTGCCGGGCGACACCACTGCCGGCGAGCGGCTCGATGCTGCCATCGGTGAGTACAAGCGTCGCTTGCAGATTCTCTGATGATTCCTTTTTTTCATTCATTCATAAATTTTACATTAACATGAAAGGCAAACGAATCAATTTTTTCATGACGGCATTATTGCTGGCGGCGTTTACTACGGCAAGCGCCAGCAATGAGGCCATGATGGGCTCTATGCCTTCGCCAGCTCCCCAGCAGCAGGCTACCGTCCGTGCCAACGGTAAGGTGGTCGATGCCAATGGTGAAGCTGTGATCGGTGCCAGTGTGGTGCAGAAAGGTAATCCGTCGAACGGTACGACCACCGATGCCGACGGTGCTTTCTCACTCAGTGTGCCCCGTGGTTCCAAACTGCTGGTTTCGTTCATCGGCTATGCCAGCCAGGAAGTGAATGCAGGCAGCGGACTGTCGATTAGCTTGGTAGAGGATGCTCAGGTGCTCAACGACGTGGTCGTCGTGGGTTATGGTGTCCAGAAAAAGAAACTGGTCACCGGTGCCACCGTCCAGGTCAAGGGCGAGGATATCGCCAAGCAGAACACTGTGGACGTGCTGGGCGCTCTGCAGAGCCAGGCTCCCGGTGTGAACATCACCGCCAACAACGGCTTCCTTAACCAGGGATACAAACTTAGCATCCGTGGTTTGGGTTCCTACAATGGTTCAAGTCCGTTTATCGTGGTGGATGGTGTGCCCAATGCCAGCCTCGACGCCCTCAACCCCACCGACATCGAGTCGATTGACGTGTTGAAGGATGCTGCATCGGCTGCCATCTACGGTTCCCGTGCTGCTAACGGTGTGATTCTGGTCACCACCAAGCATGGTAAAGCAGGTCAGTCGCAAATCAGCTACGATGGCTATGTGGGTGTTCAGAACCTCTACAAAATCCCGACTATCCTCACGGCTCAGGAATTCATGGCCATGCAGGACGAGGGCCGCGTCATGGACGGTCTTGACCCCTATGCTTGGGACACCTTCATTCCCATGAAGGACCTTCGCCTCATCGAAAGCGGCGAGTGGAAGGGTACCAACTGGCTCAAGGAAATCATCAACCAGGATGCTATGGTTCAGAACCATGCAGTCTCTATCAATGGCGGTACCGAACGAGGCACCTACTCGCTGGGTGTTTCTTACACTCGCCAAGAGGCCACCCTGGGTGTGCCGGGTCAGAAACCCTACATGGATCGTTACAACTTCCGCGTGAACAACGACTATGTGATCAAGCGGCTCAACGACCATGACTTTATCAAGGTGGGCGAAACGCTCAACTATCGCATGTACAAGCAGTTCGGTAGCTTTGCAACCGACGGTATCTACTGGAACGCCATGCACAACATGCTGGTGATGAGCCCGCTCATGCACGCTTACAACTACAATGGTGACTACTACGTCTACGCCGACCGCATCGCCGACGGCTACAACTGGGACATCTCGAACGGTGCCGACCGCAACCCGGTGGCTTACCTCGACTATTTGATGAACCAAAACAAGACGCACAGCCACACGCTGCAATCGAGCGCTTACTTGGAGATTCAGCCCATCAAGGACCTGCGCATCAAGTCGCAGTTCGGCTATCTGTACAATTCGAGCGACTATCGCTCCTATCGTCCTGTGTGCCAACTCTCGCAGAACATCGACTACAAGGTGGACCAAGTGAGCCAGTCGCTCTCGAACAGCTACCGCTGGTCGTGGGAGAACACTGTGAACTATCTGTTCACCATCAACGAGAAGCACAACTTCGATGCCCTGCTTGGTCAGTCTATCGAGAAGGCCGGTTACGGACTGTCGATGAGCGGAAGTGAGACCACTTCAAACTTCACCGACTTCAGACACGCTTATCTGAGCAACGTGCCCTTCGTCAATGCCAACGTGCAGTCGCTTTCGGGCGGTCCTAACACCCCCATCCGCATGGCATCGTTCTTCGGACGTGTCAACTACAACTACGACGAGCGCTACATGGCCACGGTCATTGTGCGTGCCGATGGTTCCTCGAAGTTTGCCCGCGGTCATCGCTGGCACACCTATCCTTCGGTTTCGGCAGGTTGGGTGATTTCGAACGAGGCCTTCATGGAGTCGACCAAGAGCTGGCTCGATTTCTTGAAAATCCGCGCATCTTACGGTGTGAACGGTAACGATGCCGTTTCTTCGTTCCAATACCTGTCGCTCATCACCACCAACAATGGTTATGGAGGCTACTCGTTTGGCGACGTGATTGATGCTGTGCAGTCGGGTTCTTACGCTTATCAGGTCGTTAACCCCGACCTGACTTGGGAGAAGAACGAGGCGTTCAACATCGGTTTCGATGCCCGCTTGTTCCGCAACCGCTTGGGCATTGAGTTCGACTTCTACAACCGTACCACCAAAGACCTTCTGGTCACCGCTCCTATCTTGAGCAGTGTGGGTGCCAACGCTCCGTCGGTCAACGCCGGTAAGGTTCGCAACCGTGGTGTGGAGCTCGCCATCAAGTGGAACGACACATTCGCTCGTGACTTCTGGTACGGCGTGAACTTCAACATCGCCTACAACAAGAACAAGGTGGTCAAGATTGGTAATGCCGATGGCGTGATTCACGGCGAAGGAAGCGTCCTGTGGGAAGGCTGCGACGAGGTGATTCGCACGGCCGAGGAAGGAATGCCGATGGGCTACTTCTTGGGTTACAAGACTGCCGGTATCTTCCAAAACCAAGAGCAAATCGACAACTACAAGGGTGCTAAAATCAATGGCGACAAGACCATGCCCGGCGACGTGATTTACGTCGACGTGAGCGGCCCCGACGGCAAGCCCGATGGAACTATCGATGCCTATGACCGCACTATGATTGGCGACCCGCATCCCGATGTGACGATGGGTCTGAGCCTGAACTTCGGCTGGAAGTTCATCGACTTTTCGGTCAACACCTACGGAGCCTTCGGCCAGCAAATCGTCAAGTGCTATCGCGACTTCAGCGCTTCGCCGCTGCAGAACTTCACTACCGATATCTTCAAGCGCTGGCACGGTGAGGGCACCAGCAACAAGTATCCTCGCCTGGCTTCGACCTCCAGCAACAACTGGAACATGGTGTCGGACATCTACGTCGAGAACGGTGACTATCTCAAGATTAAGAACATCACCCTCGGATTTGACTTCAAGAAGTTGTTCACCAAGCTGCCGCTCGAGCAGTTGCGTCTCTATGCTACGGTTCAGAATCTGTTCACCTTCACCGGCTACTCGGGCATGGATCCCGAAATCGGTTTCGGTGGTGAGGGAGCCGGCAGCTATGCTCAAGGTATCGACCTGGGATACTATCCCACCTCGCGCAATGTCTTGTTTGGCGTTAACGTAAAATTCTAACTCGATATGAAAAAGATTAGTTTATTTGCTACTATATTGTCGGTCGCACTGGCATTGACCAGTTGCGAGAATTTTCTCGACACGGAGAACCTGACCCAGAAAACCTCGGGCAACTTCCCTGCAAACGAGAAAGAGGCCGACGAGGTGCTCACGGGCATCTATGCGCACTTGCTCTTCGAGAGCCCTGAGTCATCATCGGCAACCTACATTGCCCAGCTGGCCAGCGACGATTGCCTGGGTGGAAACCTTTCTTACTCGGGTAACTGTGCTACCAACTTCCTTCTTTACAAAGACAACCTGAACAACTTCTCGGGACTGTGGGATCGTTGCTACACGCTTATCAACCGTGCCAACGCCGCCCTCCAGTCGTTCAAGAATGTCCAGAAGTGGTCGAGCAAAGAAGAAGAGAACCGTCACTATGGTGAAACCTACTTCCTGCGCGGCATTACCTATTTTGAGCTGGCTCAAATCTTCGGCCCAGTGCCCCTGCGTACCGAGCCCACGGCCGACAACATTCCGCGCGCTTCGATTGAAGAGGTCTACACCGTCATTGCCAACGACCTGAAGCAAGCCATCGAGCTGCTTCCGGCCAAGAACTACTTTGCCGGCTCCAACATGACCGGCCATGCCACCAAGTATGCCGCCGAGGCTTTCATGGCACGTGTGTTCTTGTTCTACACCGGCCGCTATGCCCAGGAGACCTTGCCCAACGGAACCACCAAGAGCGAGGTGATTGCCTGGATCGACGACTGTGTGAACAACTCGGGCAACGACCTGGTGAGCGACCAGCGTAACATCTGGGCCTACACCAACCAGGCCTCTGAGAAGAACGACCTCAAGTACGCTTATGTCACGGCCAACAACCTGAGTTGGGAGGGCAACAGCTGCAAGGAGACCCTTTTCGCCAACAAGCACAACCTGAAATCGAACTGGACTTACACCTGGTGGTCGAACACCGTGTCGCAGTTCTACTCGCCCAGTGCCGATAACTACAGCAATGTGCAGAGTTATCCGTTCGGCACCGGTTGGGGAGCTGGTCCTGTGTCGCCGGCCTTCGTCAAGGAATGGCAAGACTGGGCAAGCAAGCAGCAGTACACCGACGGCTACACCACCGACCCCCGTATCTCGGGCTCGATTTGGTCTTATGCCGCTTACGACCCCAACACAGCCGGCAAGGTTATCTTTGACCGTCGTCTCGACAGCAACGAGCCTGCTTACACTGTGTCTTATCGCTACTACGAGCAGACCGGTTACTTCAACAAGAAGTACATCAACATCAACGCCAAGGCCGACGATGGCTCCATCACAGCCTTCGGCCGCGTGATGTATCCCGGTGTGACCACCTACACCTCGCAGCAGTTGATTCAAATCCAAGACCTCATCCAGATGCGTTTTGCCGACGTGCTGCTCATGCAGTCGGAGCTCAAACAAGAACCCACCGGCCTGAACCGTGTGCGCGCACGCTCGCACCTGGCTCCCGTGGCCTACTCGCTTGAGGCTATCAAGAACGAGCGCCGCTATGAGTTGGCCTTCGAGGCTCTGCGCTGGTTCGACTTACTGCGCTGGTCGGGACCGTCGCTCGACGAGGCCGCCGCTGCCCTTAACAAGCAGACGGGCTTCACCCTCATCAACGCCGCCGTGGAGGTGCCCATGGTCAATTATGACTACGGCAAGCGCCTCAAAGAAACGCAAGGCTACTGGCCCATTCCGCAGTACGAAATTGACCTCTCTAATGGGGTGCTTGAGCAGAATCCCGGATGGAGTCCTGCAGCAATGTTCAGAGATTGGAATAATTTGTAAAAAATTCTCACTATGAAAAATATATTGAAATATTCATTCATGATGTTCGCTGCAGCTCTCATGTTCACATCCTGCGACCCTATTGAGGACAAGGATGCGCACAAGAATTTTGAGAATGCAGGCGATGCAATCACGCAAGAAGCTCTCACGGCAGCACTGTCGGTGCGTCAGCTTGAAAACGCTGAAGGCAAAATCGAGGGCGACCAGTACATCATCGTCAAGAACAGCCGCCCCGAAATTGGCGGCATGTGGCTGCTCAAGCGTGGTGAGGTGGTCGTCGCCAAATCGGGTGCCGACGTGGATACACTCATCTCGCCGTCGAATGGTGAGTTTGATTTGATTTATCAATGTGTCTCCAACTACAAGAATGTGACCTCCAAGGTGTTCAAAATCACCGTGACCAACGTCTTCGACGAGTGGGATAATTTCCTGACCGGCGCCGCCGACAAGGCCGATGTGAACGCCAAGAAGGTGTGGAAATTCCGCCGCCTGCCCAACGGCACCGACTTTGCCTATGGCCACAACGGTGCCCACGGAGCTTGGAAGTACACCAGCGCCGGCTACACTCCCGAGTCGATCAAGGGTGTGGCATGGTGGGGTGAAGTGACCGATGCCATGATGGGCGACAACATCAACATGCGCATGGTCTTCTCCTACAATGGAAACAAGATGCAAATCTTCGACAAGAACGGAAACCTTTCTCAGGAAGGTACCTTTGCCTACAATCACGAGACGCCCGAAACGGGTGTCAAGGGCTGGCTCAACACGTCTATCCCCACCATGGGACAGCAGTGGAACGAGTGCGTGGGCTCGGGTGACCCCTATTATTGCAAGTACTATGTGCTCACGCTCGACGAGAACTACATGTCGCTCTACAACCCCATGGCAGTGCCTGGCGGCGACTGGGACGACTGTGGCTGGTACATGTATTTCGAGGCTGTCGAAGAGTGATTTTTCAGATTTTGACACTTTTATAATTTAAAAGAAGCAATGATGAAAAAATATTTGAATCTTTTAATCGCTGCCATCGTTGTGGTAATGGCCACATCCTGCCACGACAATGACTATCAGTCGCTTCCGAGCACCAACCCGGCTACCGACCCCGAGGAGACGTCGCTGCCCAGCAACATCGACAAGTTCCTCCCGGCCCTTGAGGAAAAATGCCAAACAGTGCTCAATGCTGCCTATATGGCCGAGACCGATCTCGGAGAGAACAAGAGTGTCCCCGGATGGGAGGGATATCCTGTGCATCTCTATTCCTATCATGTGACCGACGGTGTTACCGGAGAGCGCAAGAACGCCAAGGTTTATATGCTCAACCCCGATGCCAAGAAACTGGCTATGTGGGTGGCTACGGCTGCATGGAAGGCCAAACGCTCGCTCGACACGAAGTACACCGACAAAATCTGCGAGCAGATTCTTTATCAGTCGGGTGGACAATTCCCCGTGTTGGGCATGGTCTACGAGGACATGGACGGCGAGGGACAGTTTGCTTATCTCTTCAAGGACGGTGTCACCGTCTATCCTGCCGATGACAATAAGAAGATTGGCTACCTGGTGCCTACCGACGACATGATTAACTACTACATCAATATCACCAATGCGCAGCTCAAGAATTACACCGGCCGCTACGCACGCATTTGCAGCACCACTCGTGAGCAGTACACTGCCATGGGCGGCACCGAAGATGTGGGCACGAGCGACAGCCAAGAGACCCGCAACCTGCACTGGCTTGATGTGGTGCGTGACCTCTATCAGAAAGCATGGGACTCGAATTACAACGAGCTCATCATAGCATGGGCTAACGATAATCTTTGATTCCCTTTTCCATTTCGATGGATGCCCAGGCCTGGAACGACCGGGCATCCATCGTTTGTATGACGGGCATGTTATACATCTGTGGTGAAAGTCCACCCGGGGCGTAGTCACCGACGAACCCTATAGCGACTTGCAAGTTTCAAGCGGTGACGCTTGGGAGAGAAGAAGCAATAGCGAAATCGTGGCTTGACGA
>JAFUWD010000045.1 GCA_017483645.1 Muribaculaceae bacterium
CTGGTCAGTGTTCTTGACTACTATGAGATTAGGCATTCTTTGAAAACAAATTAAACCGCCGTATGCCGAACGGCACGTACGGTGGTGTGAGAGGAAAGGGAGCGCAAGCTAAACGCTCACGCTCCCCGACCTACTCGATTCGCATTACGCTCGGCCACTCGGCGGCGGCCAGCGTGAGATGTCGTGTTGCTTGGTGAGCTGTGATTTAGAGCAGCGTCACGTTCACGTCGGTCTCGTTCTCTTCCACGTTGACCTTTCCCTCGCGGGCCAGCCAACCGATGGCGGCATAAAGCTCTTTCTCTTTGAGCTTGGTTGCCTTCTTCAGACCTTTCACTGTCAGATTTCCGTTAGCAGCGTCCAGAGCATTCCAGGCAGCGCCTGCCCAATTACCAATAATTTCTACGTTCATAATAATAACCTTTAAAAAAAACAATCTTTCTTTCTAAAAATCGATGCAAAAGTAAAAGTAATTTTGTAATTAACCAAATTTTAACTATTTTTTCTGTCAAATTGTCACTAATTTAGAGCGTAATCGTTTGCATTCGTGTTGTGGACTTGATGAGGGTTGTAATATCATGGCAAGGGAGGAGAATTGATAGCATAATCAGTTTTTTTTTGTAATTTTGTGGCATGAAGCGAGGGCTGGTCATAAAAAACACCGGCAGCTGGTATGTGGTGCGCACCGATGGCGGCGAGGAAGTGAATTGCAAAATCAAAGGCAATTTGCGGCTTCGTGGTTTCCGCTGTACTAATCCAGTGGCTGTGGGCGATGTGGTGAGGTTGGAGCCCAAACCCGACGGTACAGCGATGATTACCGCTATTGATGAGCGTCGCAACTACATCATCAGGCGAGCCAGCAACCTGTCGAAAGAATTTCAGATTATTGCCAGTAATCTCGACCAAGCCGTGCTGGTGGTGTCGCTGGCCAATCTGGTGACCAACACCACGTTTGTCGACCGTTTCCTGGCCACGGCCGAGGCCTACAGGGTGCCGTCGCTGCTGGTTGTTAACAAGGTGGATTTGCTCACTGCCGATGCCGACCGCATGCTTCTCGATGCGGTGATGTATCTGTATCGCAGCATTGGGTATCCTGTGATTGCCACAAGCACCGTGACTGGTGAAGGGGTGGATGGACTGAGATTGTCACTGATTGGCAAAATATCGCTTTTTTCAGGGAATTCCGGAGTGGGGAAGTCGTCGCTCATCAATAGCCTCGTGCCCGAAGCCGGGCTGCGAGTGGGTGATGTGTCGGCGGCTCATCACACAGGCATGCACACCACCACGTTCAGCGAGATGCTCGACCTTGCCGGCGGTGGGGCGATTATCGACACGCCGGGAGTGAAAGGCTTTGGCACCATCGACTTTGAGCGTGCCGAGGTGGCGCATTATTTCCCCGAAATATTCAAGGTGGGGAAGGACTGCCGTTTCAGTAACTGCACCCACACGCATGAGCCGGGTTGCGCGGTGCTGGAGGCTGTGGAACGGAGCCTTATCAGCCAGTCGCGCTATGCCAGTTACTTGAGTATCATCACCGATGACCCGTCGGACAAATACCGCAAGGAAGATTACGGCCAATGAGGCCGGTGCCCCCCTTTTTATCGGTTGACTGCAGGCGAAAATAAGTGTCTGTCGCAAAAAAATGAAGTATAAGGTGCTCCATTTGCGGAATTTTTACTACTTTTGTAAAAAATTGGACAACTATGGCTGCCGATTTGCAACAAACGTTGACGCGGGTGATGCACAAATGCAATGTTCTGGTGGAGAAATATCAGGATTTGCAAGCTCGTCATAATGAGTCGAAACGGCTCGTTGAGGAGCATCGTGCCCGCATCGACCAGCTGCAGCAGCAGTTGGAGCGCTTGACGCGTGAAAACGAGTATTTGCGTATGGCGCGTCACATAGGCAGCACGCCCGAGGCAGCGGCCCAGGGTCGGAAGTTGTTGTCCAAAATGGTGCGGGACATCGACAAATGCATTGCTCAGTTGAATGCATAACAGATACCGAAACGACGTGTGATGGAAAAGAAAGATACTAAGCAAAATATCTGGATTCAGCTGGCCGACGTGAAACCCATAGCGGTGAGTATTCCGGCCGGCGAGGAAGCGTCGTTCCGTAAAGCCGAAGACCTTGTTAACGACCTGTGGAACAGGTGGATGAAGCGATTTGGCGAGAACAGTACGTCGCACGACGTGCTGGCGCGTGTGGCTTTTCAGTTTGCGCGCTTGTTCATGGATGCTTATGCCCAGAACAAGGCGGTCGATGACTTTCTGGCTGATTTTGAGAAAAAGCTCGACGACATTGTCGTGAAGGCTTGATTGAGATTTAGGTTCCTGCACCTCTTTTTTGGCTGTGGCAAGATGTGATGCGCCCACGGGTGGCATTGCGGCTTGCAAGGCAAAAGATGGGGTGCGTATTGTTTTATATATAAATTATTTAAAGGTTTACACAATGGACAATATAATCATTGTAATTGCGTCGGTAGTGGCCTTCGCCCTGGGAGCCTTGGTGGCTCAGGTGATGGCGCGCCGCAACGCAAAATCGCGTGCCAACGAGATTGTGGAGAAAGCAAAGCTCGAGGCCGAAGTGCTGAAGAATAACGAGGTTATCAAAGGGAAAGAGGCCGGAATGGCCATCACCAGCGAGGCCGAAAAGCAGGCTAACGCCCGCCTGGCCAAGGTTCAATCGAGCGAGGCCAAGGTGAAACAGCGTGAAATTCAGCTCAACCAGCTCCAGGGCGACGTGCAGCGCCGCCGCAACGAGCTCGACACGCTCAAGCAGAACGTCGACAAGCAGACGGCCGTTTTGGAAGAGCGAAAGAAAGATGTGGACCGCATGGAGAAAAGTGTGCGTGACACGCTGGAGCATGTGAGCGGACTCAGTGCCGAGGAAGCCAAGGAAAAACTGGTGGAATCGCTCAAAGACGAAGCCAAGACAGCAGCGCAAAGCTACATCAACGACATCATGGACGATGCTAAACTGACGGCCAACAAAGAGGCCAAGCGCATCATCGTGGAGACCATCCAGCGCGTGGCCACTGAAACGGCAGTGGAGAATGCCGTGACAGTGTTTCACATCGAGAATGATGAAATCAAGGGCCGCATCATTGGCCGCGAGGGTCGCAACATTCGCGCGCTGGAGGCTGCTACCGGCGTGGAAATCATCGTCGACGACACCCCCGAGGCCATCGTGCTGTCGGGCTTCGACCCTGTGCGCCGCGAGATAGCCCGGCTGGCGCTTCACCAGCTGGTGGCCGACGGCCGCATCCACCCCGCCCGCATCGAGGAAGTGGTGGCCAAGGTACGCCGCCAGGTGGAAGAGGAAATTATCGAGACCGGCAAGCGTACGGCCATCGACCTGGGTATTCATGGACTGCATCCCGAGCTTATCCGTCTCATCGGCAAGATGAAATATCGCTCGAGCTATGGCCAGAACCTGCTGCAGCACTCGCGTGAGACGGCCAATCTGTGTGCCATCATGGCCAGTGAGCTGGGGCTGAATCCCAAGAAGGCCCGTCGCGCAGGATTGTTGCACGACATCGGCAAGGTGCCCGACGACGAGCCTGAATTGCCGCACGCCACGCTTGGAATGAAACTGGCCGAGAAATTCAAGGAGAAACCCGACATTTGCAACGCCATCGGCGCCCACCACGACGAGGAAGAGGCAACCAGCCTCTATGCCCCCATTGTGCAGGTGTGTGACGCCATTTCCGGTGCCCGTCCCGGTGCCCGCCGCGAGATTGTGGAGGCTTACATCAAGCGATTGAACGACCTGGAGCGCCTGGCACTTTCCTATCCGGGCGTGGTGAAGACCTATGCCATCCAGGCCGGCCGCGAGTTGCGCGTCATCGTGGGTGCTGATAAAATCAGCGATGCTGAGACCGAGCAACTGTCGAACGAGATTGCCAAGAAAATCCAGGACGAGCTTACCTATCCGGGTCAGGTTCGCATCACGGTGATTCGCGAGACACGTGCCGTGAGTTACGCCAAATAAAAGTCTTGGACCAAGATGAAAGACGAACTCACTCAAGACCAATTGCCCGGCGTTGAGGACGCCTGTGTGGCTTGCAAAGGCGGGTGTTGTGGCGGCGGTTGTGCCCCACGCAGCCAGCTGGCGAGTCACAACTGGCTCGACGACATTCCGGGTGGCGCCGCCGATTTCGACATCGTGGAGGTGCATTTCAAAAACACCCGTCGAGGCTTTTACCGCAACAGTATGAACCTGCCACTGCAGCAGGGCGACTGGGTGGCAGTGGAAGCCAATCCCGGCCACGACATCGGGCAGGTGGCGCTCACCGGCAAGCTGGTTCAGCTGCAGATGAAGCGTGTTCACTTGCGACCCGATGCCGAGATATTGCGGATTTTCCGCAAAGCACGTCCCATCGATATGGAGCGTTACGAGGAAGCCAAGGCTCGTGAGACCGACACCATGATTCGCTCGCGGCAGATAGCCGCCGACTTGGGCCTGAAGATGAAAATCGGTGATGTGGAGTATCAGGGCGACGGCAACAAGGCCATCTTCTACTACATTGCCGACGAGCGTGTGGACTTCCGCCAGCTCATCAAGGTGCTGGCCGACGTGTTCAAAATCCGCGTGGAGATGAAACAGATTGGTGCCCGTCAGGAGGCTGGCCGCATAGGTGGCATCGGTCCCTGCGGCCGTGCGCTGTGCTGTGCCAGCTGGATGACCAACTTTGTGTCGGTGGCGACGAGCGCCGCCCGTTTTCAGGACATTTCGCTCAATCCGCAAAAGCTTGCCGGCCAATGTGCCAAGCTGAAGTGCTGCATCAATTTCGAGGTCGACACCTATGTGGAGGCAACCCGCAAGATGCCGCCGCGTGACGTGCCCTTGGAGACGAAGGATACCGTTTACTACCACTTCAAGACCGACGTGCTGAAACGTGAGATAACCTATTCCACTGTCAAGAATCAGCCCGAGAACGTGGTGGTTCTAAGCCCTGAGCGAGTGCTTGAGGTGATGGCCCTGAACCGCAACGGGGCCAAGCCCGACAAACTGACGCTTGACGACGATGAGCGTCGTGTGGAGCAAAAAGCCTTTGGCGATATCTTGGGGCAGGACAGCATCAGCCGCTTCGACAAAAAGAAGAAGAAAAAGAAGAAACCCGCCGGTCAGGGCCAGCAGGCATCCAAGGATGCCGTGCCTGAGGCTCCCGACAAGCGACGTGGAGAGCGCCGCGACCAGCAGCCCTCGGGCAACGGCAACGGGCGTGCCCGCCGCTCTCAAATGAAGAACAACCAAGAACATTCCCGTCGAAATGGCAACCCCGGTCAAGAAAACAGGAAAAACGCGCCCCGCCCGGGCAATCAGTCGCCGAAGCAGTAAAATGGTGGCTGCCGGACTGATTGCGCTGGCCGCCTGCTGTGCGGCGTGTGACCCCTCACAGGCGTCGCAGGGCCAATATGTGCATCTGCCTGACGCCGGATGGGACAGCGCGCTGCCCTTGCGCTTCACGCCGTCGTTGCCCGACAGCACCGCGTCCTACGACCTGACCGTGGCCGTGCGCCACAGCACCGCCTACGGTTACCGCAACCTGAACCTAGTGGTTGACCTGATTGACGACAGTGCCCGCGTGGAGCGTCACAAGGCCCACTTTGTGCTGGCCGACGACTACGGCAATTGGCTGGGGACCGGTTTCGGAACACTGTATCAGAGCAAGCTCACCGTGGCTCGCCGTGTGCCTGCCGGGCATGCCCGCCGCGTGGTGGTGTGGCAGTCGATGACCGACTGCCCGGTGCTTCACGGAGTGGAGGATGTGGGGTTAATCACTAAAAAAGCCGAATGAGATGATGCGGGAGTTGATGGTGGATATGGACAGGTTTGAGTTCGCGCTCGAAATCATTGCCACGGTGTTTTACGCCATCAGTGGCATCCGTCTTGCCGCAGTGAAAAAGTTCGACTGGTTCGGTGCCTACAGCATCGGGTTTGTCACCGCCATCGGAGGCGGCACGATGCGCGATGTGTTTTTAGGCATCAACCCGTTCTGGATGCTCAATCCGTGGTATGCCGTTGCAACGGTGGCGGCATTGCCCATTGTGATAGGCTTCCGCAAGTATCTGGTGCGGCTTGAGGGCACGTTCTACATCTTCGATGCCTTCGGCCTGGCACTGTTTGTCGATGTGGGTATCTATAAGACGCTGATGATGGGTTATCCCATGTGGGTGGCCATCATCATGGGCACCATCACCGGCTCGATGGGCGGCGTGCTGCGCGACATCTTCATCAACGAGGTGCCGCTGGTGTTCCGGCGCGAGATTTATGCCACGGCATGCATTGCCGGTGGCATCGTCTACTGGCTCATCGGCCTGATGGGCGGAGCCAGCATCGTCCAGCAGCTGGCTTGTGCCGTGCTGGTGATTTTGTTACGTTTCTTCGCGGTGAAGCACAACTGGTCGTTTCCCGCCATGCACAATTAAAACGATGTGCTATGAAAATCGATAAAGACGAATTCCGAAAAACCGCGGTTCAGCTTCTCAAGTATGGTGTCATCGGTGTGATGAACACGGTCATCACGCTGGTCACCTTCTATGTGCTCAACACCAAGGCCGAGGTGTCCTATGGCATCTCCAATGTGGTGGGCTACATATTGGGTGTGATAAACAGTTTCATCTGGAACCGCAAGTGGGTGTTCAAGACCCACAGCAATGTGCGGCGCGAGGCGCTGCTCTTTGGAGGCGGATTTCTGCTGTGTCTCACATTGCAGGGCATCGTGAGCTGGGTGCTGCTCGAAGGACTGGGCTGGAAATCGCTGCCCGACGACGTGATTCCTTTCATGCCCATGGCCAAGTCGGGACAGAACATCGTCATGGTCATTGCCATGGTGGTCTACACGCTGGCCAACTATGCCTACAATCGGCTTGTCACCTTCAAGAAACGCTGACGGCGATTGGCGAATTGCCACGTAAAGACAAATCCGCGCGACTTCCGGAAATCGGGGGTCGCGCGGATTGGTTGATAAGGAGTGGCTCAATCAGATGGCGATGGCGGCTTCAAGGGCCAGCTTCATCATCTCGCCGAATGAGCGCTGGCGCTCGTCGGCGGTGAGCTCCTTGTGGCTGATGAACGAGTCGCTGATGGTGAGCAGGCATGCCGCGCGCTTGCCCAGCGTGTTGGCATTGTCAAAGAGAGCGAAGCTTTCCATTTCCACGCACTCCACGCCGGTTCGCTTCACGATGTCCTGCCAGCTTTCGCCCTTGGGGCCTCCGTAGAACACATCGCTGGAGTGCACCTTGCCCAGGCGGCAGTTGATGCCCAGTTCCTTGGCCTTCTGGAGAATGAGCTCGTTGAGTTCGGCGTTGGGCAGCAGTTCGTGCTCGGTGGTGCCGTTGTGCACCAGTGCGTAGGACGAGTCGCTGTAGGCCGCGTTGGCCAGCACCACGTCGAGCACTTCCAGGCGGTCGGTGTAGCTGCCGGCCGAGCCGATGCGGATGATGTTTTCCACGCCGTAGAATTTGTAAAGCTCGTAGGAATAGATGCCGATGCTGGGCATGCCCATTCCGCTGGCCATCACCGACACGGGAACGCCCTTGTAGGTGCCTGTGTAGCCCAGCACGTTACGCACCGATGTCACAAGCTTGGGATTCTCGAGATAGGTCTCGGCCACGTGTTTGGCGCGCAGGGGGTCGCCGGGCATCAAAACGGTTTTTGCGAAAGCGCCGTCGGGCGCGCTGTTGTGAGGAGTTGCCATAGGTTTTGTCGTTGGTTTAAAGGGTTAGTAACAAGTTTGGTTTTGTTACTTGCAAAGATAGCAATTTTTCGGCTCAATAACAAATTCATGTGGCACAACCGGCAAAAAGATTCCGTGCGCACCACCGTGCGCCAGGCCGGCGGGGCGGGCCGCATCAGAAGTTGATGCCGATGTTCAGCGTCAGGCTGCCGGTGTGCGTGTCGTCGAAGGCGTCCTGCCCCACGTTGGCCAGTCCCAGCTCATAACTCACGTCGGCATAGCCCATCCCGAAGCCCACGCCGCAGCCCAACTTCAGGCCGGCGTCGCCTCGCTTGAAAAATCCGTTCTCGTAGCTGCTGAAGGCCACGCGGTCGCCGTAGTCCTTGATGTTGCCGCCCACACCCACACCCACGAATGCGCCCACAAAAGGCTCGATGGTGACGCGGCTGCGCCAGTCGGCCATGTGCTTGTACTTGAGCAGCAGCGGCACTTGCAGATAGTCGAGGTTATAGGTGAACTTCGACGTCCGCCCGCCGGAGGTCACCACATTGGAGCTCTTGCCGCCTTTCTGACTGTAGAACAAGCCGGTCTCGAAGAACAGGGGCGTGCGGTAGCTTAGCTGCACGCCGCCCACCAGCCCCAGGTTGAGGCCCGCTTTCATCGACGTGCCATTGAGGGCGTTGGCCTCGCTGCGCACGCTGGCGGCGTTCAGGCCCAGGCGCAGTCCGAAGTAGGTGTTGGTGCGGTGCCAAGAGGAGTAGAAGGGGCGTCGGTCGTCGAACGACGCATGGCGGCCCGATTGTCCGTGATGGACAATTACCGTGCGGTGGCGGGGCTGCGCGGCCACCGCGCCAGCCGTGAGCACGGCAATGAGCAGGAGGAGTGAGAATCGTTTCATATCGTGTTACGCGTTTTAGGGTTGGTTTGTTGCAGATAAGACCATGCAAAGCCATAGCGGTTTAACGCCGGTCCCTGCTGAAATCGACCAACAAACCATTTTTCCCGACGAGCCCGCGCCTGGATGGAAAAAAATTTGCAATTCTCGTTGCTTTGCAGTAATTTCGCATCGGACTTGGGGGAGAAATTCCGAGCCCGCAAGAGAGCATTCGCTATTATTTCGCGTTCAGCCAAAAGCCTCGCAAACTATTTGGAAATAACGACACTGTGGAATAATTAGTGACAGGCGTTCCGTATGGAGATGCCTCGTCGATCATTATAGCAATGCACCAACACAAGCGTGGTGTATTCTTATTTGGTCGACTGAGGTTTCCGTGCGAGGCTGCCTCAAAGCTGAACGCAATAAGGTGCATCACGCCCTTTTTGCGTCGTGGCGTGATTGATAGTTGATGCCATATCGAAAAAACTATCCATCATGGCCAACAAAAACCTGAACGCGGCCAAGGCCGCCAAGAAAGACGAGTTCTACACCCAGCTCACCGACATCGAGCGCGAATTGCAGCACTACTGGCCGCACTTCCGCGGCAAGACGGTGCTGTGCAACTGCGACGACCCCTACGAGAGCAATTTCTTCAAGTATTTCGCCCTGTGCTTTAACCAGCTGGGCTTGAAAAAACTCATCTGCACGTGCTACAACGGCTCGCCCGTGCAGGGCAGCGAACTCATCATCCGTTTCGACGACCTTGACAGCGAGCCGCGCAAACAAGCATTCAAGGTTGAAATCACCGAGGTGCCCGACTTGAACGGCGACGGGGCAGTAGACCTGACCGATGTGCGCACTTTGCTACAAAACGACAAAAATGTGCTGTCGCTGCTGCGCACAGGCGACTTCCGCGACCCCGAGTGCGTCGAGCTGCTCAAGCAGGCCGACGTGGTGGTCACCAACCCGCCGTTCTCGCTGTTCCGCGAATATGTGGCCCAGCTGATAAAATATGACAAAAAATTCCTGATAGTGGGCCATCAAAATGCCGTTACTTACAAAGAGGTGTTTCCTTTAATTAGAGATAATAAGATATGGTTGGGATATGGATTTAAGGGAGCTGCAGCGCATTTTGTTTCCCCATACGAAGATAAGGCCACCGCAGGAAATCATCGTGACGGAATGATTAGGGTTTCTGGAGTGAATTGGTTTACCAATATGGAAATCCCCAAGCGCCATGAAGAATTGGACCTTGTTTGCCATTATTCGCCTGAGAACTATCCTCATTATGATAACTATGACGCAATAGAGGTGGGCAAAACAGCCGACGTCCCATGTGATTATGAAGGCGTCATGGGTGTGCCCATCACTTTTCTTGACAAATACAACCCCGAGCAATTTGAGATTATTGGAATGGCTAAACGAGGAGCGGGCGATCCCAGATTAAGGTCAAAAGTATATACAAAAGCAGATTACCAGAATTATAGCGATTTAAATGCAACTCCTACTTTATGGGGTAAGGGTGGAAAATTGTTTAATACCTATCCCCGTATTCTTATTCGCAATAAAAAACCGGTGAAGTTATGATGACGATACAACAAATCAAGGTGACCGTTGGTGAAATTGTCAAGGGTTATGTGAACAACGATGAGCAGGGCGTGCGAGGCTATGACGGAAAGCTCGACATCCGTCCCCCGTACCAGCGCGAGTTTATCTATGACGAAAAGGAGCAGCAGGCCGTTATCACCACGGTGCTGCACGGCTATCCGCTCAATGTGATGTACTGGGTGCGCCGCAGCGACGATGCCGAGTGCCCCTTCGAGGTGATGGACGGCCAGCAGCGCACGCTGTCGCTGTGCGAGTATGTGGCGGGGAAGTTCAGCCATGAGTTCAAGAATTTTTTCAATCAGCCGGCCGATGTTCAGCGGCGAATCCTGGAGTACGAGCTCACGGTGTACGTGTGCCAGGGCGATGCGAGCGAGAAATTAGAGTGGTTCCGCACCATCAACATCGCCGGCAAGACGCTCACCGACCAGGAGCTGCACAATGCCATCTATGCCGGACCCTTTGTGAGCGATGCCAAGCGGCATTTCTCCAAACCTAACTGCGGCGCCTACCGGCTGGGCAAAGACCTGGTGAACGGCGTGCCCATCCGTCAGGATTTTCTGAAAAAAGCCCTTGAATGGATGGCCGCTCATGAGACCCGTGCCGGTCATCCCCAATCGCCGGTGGGCTACATGGCGCAGCATCAGCACGACCCCAATGCCAACAACCTGTGGACTTATTTCCAAAATGTGCTCAACTGGGCTTTGACCAACTTCGACCTTCGTCAGTTCCGCCGCATCATGAAAGGCCTTGACTGGGCGTTATACTACGACTGTTTCCACGAGCAGACCCTTGATGTGAAGTCGCTGACTGAACGAATGAGGCAGCTGATGCTCGACGGTGATGTGCAGCGCAAAGGCGGTATTATTCCCTATGTGCTCACTGGCGATGAGCGAAATCTCGACCTTCGGGCTTTCCCCGACGACATCAAACTGGCAGTGTATGAGTTTCAAGGGCATCGTTGCAAGGTTTGCGGACAAGAATTTGACTACGCGATGATGGAGGGCGACCACATCACGCCATGGCGTGACGGTGGGCGTACAGTACAAGAGAATTGCCAGATGCTTTGTCGAGAGTGTAATCGCCGCAAAGGGGCCAAATAGTCCTTAAATAGAGGGCAACCACATCATGCCCAATGGAGTATTCAGGTCGGGATTATGGTGGATGGGGAGCGGCTGCCCTATGGCTTGGGGTTGCGCTCCAAGGCCAGCAAGGCCTTCTTGACGTCGGTACCGGCCGCAAAACCGCCTATGGAGCCGTCGGCCGCCACCACGCGGTGGCAGGGAACTATCACACACAGCGGGTTGACGTGGCAAGCCTGTGCCACGGCGCGAAAAGCCTTCGGGCGGCCCACGGCTTGGGCCAGTTCCTTATAGGTGCAAGTGGTTCCGTAGGGAATGCGCCGCAACTGTTGCCATACCAGCGTTTGGAAATCGGTGCCCGGAGCATGCAGCGGCAGGGAGAAAGATTGGCGCTGGCCGGCAAAATATTCCTGTATTTGTTCCACTGCGTGCTGGAGCAAAGGATTGGTTTCTTGGGAAACCACGAGGCCGAGTCTTTTGCCAGTTTCCGACAATCGGCTGGCTGCTGTGCCGAATTCAACCAGCGCCACCCCTCGTGGCGATGCCGCCACCGTGACGGTGCCCACCGGGCTGTCAATGCGTGTGAAGCACAGCTTTTGTTCGTTCACCGGGTGGATGTCGAGTTGGGCTGCGCGACTCATCATCAATCCGTAGGCCTGTGCGTAGTCGTTGGCGATGAGGCCGTCGAGAATGGCATCCTTGATGGTGTCCTTTATTTGTCCCACGGGCAGTGATGGTGGCAACCCGAAGGTAGCCATGATTTCCTGTCCGTTGACAGGCGGCTGGAAATTGCGCACCCGGTCTTTTTCTTCGATGTCAACGAGTTTTTTTCGCACCAAGTCGAAGTTTTCCTTGTAACGCTGCACGCGCTGCTGGTTTTTGCTGGTGATGTCGGCGCTGCACAGCGTCATCAGGTCGTCGATGTCGTCGCCGGCGTCGAACAACAGACGTCGCACGGCGCTGTCGGTCACCTCGTCCTCGACCAGTGCGATGGGCCGCATGTGCAGTCCCACCAGCTTTTTGACATACTTCATGTGCTCGTTCAAGGGGAGCTTCATCTTGGCGAAGATGCGCGGAATCATCTTCTCGCCCACGAAGTTGTGGTTGTGGAATGTCCACCCCTGGGCCTCGTCCCACCGCTTGGTGGCCGGCTTGCCCACATCGTGCAGCAGTGCCGCCCATCGCAGCCAAACGTCGGTGCTGGCCGCCGCCACGTTGTCGAGCACTTGCATGGTGTGGATGAAATTGTCCTTGTGGGCCCGGTTGTGGGTGGTGTCCACCCCCTTGAGAGCCGCCAGCTCTGGGAAGATGAGCGGAAGCAGCCCAGTTTGGTCAAGCAAAATGAATCCGCGCGACGGCTTGGGGGAGCGCATGATTTTCATCAGTTCGTCGGCAATCCGCTCGCGGGTGATGATGCGGATGCGGGCAGCATTGCGCGTGATGGCCTGGAGCGTGACGGGATGGATGTTGAAATCGAGCTGAGTGGCAAAGCGCACAGCCCGCATCATGCGCAGCGGGTCGTCGCTGAATGTAATGTCGGGGTCGAGCGGCGTGCGGATGATGCGCCGTTGCAGGTCGCCCACGCCGTCGAAGGGGTCGAGCAACTGGCCATATCGATCGGCATTGAGGCACACGGCCATGGCGTTGATGGTGAAGTCGCGCCGACGCTGGTCGTCGTCGAGCGTGCCGTCTTCCACGATGGGGTTGCGGCTGTTGCGGTTGTAGCTCTCCCGGCGAGCGCCCACAAACTCCAACTCCCAGTCGCGTGTCTTGACTTGTGCCGTGCCATAGGTGCGGAACACCGCCAGGTGCGCCCGTGGCCCGATTTTGCTTGCCACCGCTTGCGCCACTTCTATGCCACTACCCACGGTCACGAAATCCATGTCGGTGGAGGGCCGCCCGAGCAGGATGTCGCGCACATAGCCTCCCACCACATAACATTCGCGCTGCAGTGCGTCGGCCACGCTGCCCACCATCCTGAACACCGGCCGGTCGACAGCCGAAAATATTTTTTGTTGGTCGATTTCCATGATTGAGGGTGTAAAATTACTAATTTTTTTTGTTATTGTGGAAAAAGTTGTATCTTTGCAAAGAAAAAAGTGCCGCATCCCCGTCGACGGGGATTGCCGGCCTGGCGGAAAAGCCTTTTCCGTCATTCCTTGTTAAAAAATAATCATATTAAACATCCATTTTTTCGTGTCGCACCACGGTTCCCAATAGCCAAAGCGACCGCGCGCCTCAAGTCAAAGAATCATGACGCGTGCATCGAAAAAAGAGAAAATCAACAATCTGACATAGTAAATATGTACAACATCAATGAACTGAACGCAATGGGCGAGGCTCAACTCAAGGAGCTTGCCAAGTCGATGGGTATTAAGAAAGTGGATTCGATAGAAACCGAAGATTTGGTGTTTCACATCCTTGACCAGCAAGCCATCACCGAGGCTCAGAATGCGCCCGAGCCTAAGCCCAAGCGCAAGCGCGGGCGCCAGCCCAAGGCTGAAAAGGCCACTAAGGAAGCTGCCGCAGCCACCCCTAAGAAACAAGAAGAAAAGAAAGACGATAAAAACGACGTGAAGGCGTCCGAGACTCCGGCCGCCGCCTCCAAGGATAAAGAGGATGTCAAGAAAGAAGGCGAGGCTCCTGTGGCAGCCGCACCCAAGAAAAAGCGCGGACGCCCCTCGGCAGCCGAAAAGGCCGCCCGCGAGGCCGCCGCAGCCGCAACCGCCCCCGACGTGCAAGAGCCGATAGCTGAACCGGCCGCCGCCGAACCCGCCGCCGAGCCCGAGGATTCCGCAGCCCCGGCCACCACCGCAGCCCCCAAAAAAGGCCGCCGTGGCCGCATCAAGCGGATGGATGCGCCTGAAACAGCCGCCGAGGAGCCTGCTGAGGAAGAAGCCCGGTCAAAAGAACAGGAAGAAACACCTGCCGCCGCCCAGGCCGAGCCATCGGGTGCCGCAGAGGCCGCTGCTGTTACCGACAGCGAGCCGCAGGAGGCCCGCCCGTCGATGTCGCTCAACTCTTTCTTCAACACAGGCGGCAGCACCTTCAAGCCCCGCACTCAGCAAGAGCGCGAAGAAGCGGCCCGTCGCGCCGAGGAAAATCGCCGCCGTGCCGCCGAAGAGGCAGCCAAAGCGCCCATCATCATCCAAGAGCCCAAGCCCGAGAAACAAGGCAAGAAAAATAAGAAAAACAAGCAAAACCAACGCCAGCAGCAACAGCAGCAATTGTCGCAAAACGACAATCCGTATGCCGACAGCCCCTATAATTTCGAGGGCATTCTCGACGGCATGGGCGTGCTCGAAATCATGCCCGACGGCTATGGCTTCCTGCGGTCGAGCGACTACAACTATCTGACCTCGCCCGATGATATCTACGTTTCGCAGTCGCAAATCAAGACCTATGGCCTGAAGACCGGCGATGTGGTGGAGTGCTCCATTCGTCCGCCCAAAGAAGGTGAGAAATACTTCCCCATGTGCCAGGTGAGTTACATCAACGGCCGCACGCCGGAATTTGTGCGTGACCGCGTGCCTTTCGAGCACCTTGTTCCCCTTTTTCCGGATGAGAAATTCGACTTGGTGAGCAAGATGCGCCCCAACATCTCCCAGCGCGTGGTGGACATGTTTGCCCCCATCGGCAAGGGACAGCGCGGACTCATTGTGGCTCCGCCCAAGACCGGCAAGACAGTGCTGCTCAAAGACATTGCCAACGCCATCTCGGAGAATCACCCCGAGACCTACATGATCATCTTGCTCATCGATGAGCGCCCCGAGGAGGTGACCGACATGGCCCGCAGCGTGAAGGCCGAAGTGATAGCGTCGACCTTCGACGAGCCGGCCGACCGCCATGTGAAAATCGCCGACCTCGTTCTCCAGAAAGCCAAGCGACTGGTGGAGTGCGGCCATGACGTGGTGATACTGCTCGACTCAATCACCCGCCTGGCCCGCGCCTACAACACCATTGCCCCCGCCTCGGGGAAAATCCTGTCGGGCGGTGTCGATGCCAACGCCCTTCAGCGCCCCAAGCGCTTCTTCGGCGCGGCACGCAACATCGAGAACGGTGGCAGCCTCACCATCATCGCCACAGCCCTCATTGAGACTGGCTCGAAGATGGATGAGGTGATCTTCGAGGAATTCAAGGGCACCGGCAACATGGAGCTGCAGCTCGACCGCAAGTTGAGCAACAAGCGCATCTTCCCGGCTGTCGACGTAATGGCGTCGAGTACGCGCCGCGACGACCTGCTGCTGAGCCAGGACACGCTGAACCGCATGTGGATTATCCGCCGCTTCCTGAGCGACCGCACGTCGGTCGAGGCGATGGAATTTGTGAAAGAACGCATGGAACGGTCGCGCACCAACGAGGAGTTCTTCCAGATGATGCAGGAGAAATAACAAGCAAGGCTCGCTGTGGCAAGAATACTGGGGATAGACTATGGGCGCAAGCGCAGCGGCATTGCCGTTACCGACCCCCTGCAGATTGTGGCAGGCGGCCTGGGCACCGTGCCCACGCACACCCTGCTTGACTGGATTAAGGCCTATGTGGCCCGGGAGCCGGTGGAGCGCATTGTGGTGGGGCAGCCCACGCAGCTCAACGGCGCCCCGAGTGAGTCGATGCGTTACATCAGCCCCTTCTTGAAGCAACTGAGCCGCGCGCTGCCGATGGTGGAAGTGGTGCTGTACGACGAGCGTTTCACCTCCACCATAGCGCACCGTGCCATGATAGATGGCGGCATGAAGAAAAGCGACCGTCGCGACAAGAGCCGCGTGGACACCATCGCTGCCGCCATTATCCTGAATGATTACCTGAATTCGACAAAAAACCAATTATAAAAAGCATTCTTTATGGTATTACCGATTTATTTATATGGCCATCCCGTGCTTCGTACCGCCACCCGTGAGGTGACTCCCGACCAAGAAAACCTGGCCGAGTTGATAGCCAACATGAAGGAAACGATGTATGCCACCGACGGCATCGGAATCGCAGCACCGCAAGTGGGGCAGAGTCTGCGCCTGGTTTACATCGATGTGGATGTCCTTAAAGACGACATGCCCGAACTCGCCGGCAAGAACATGGTGCTCATCAACCCGGAAGTCACTGTCGACGAGACCGTGAAGCCCGTGAGCCGCGAGGAGGGGTGCCTGAGTGTGCCGGGTGTGCATGAGAGTGTGAGCCGGCATGAGAAAATCCACCTCAAGTGGACCGATGAGAACTGGGAGCAACACGAGGAGGACATCGAGGGCTATCTGGCCCGTGTGGTGCAGCATGAGTGCGACCACCTGGAGAAGACGATTTTCGTTGACCGCATTTCTCCCATTCGCAAACAACTCATCCGCAACAAGCTCAACAACATCGTGAAGGGTCGCGTGGACTGCGACTACCGCACGCGTGGCTATAAACCACCCAGGAAATGAAAAATGTGAAAGATGTCTCGCGACAGCTTTCACATTGAATAATCTAATACCATGAAAAACACACGTACAAAATTACTGATTTCGGTGAGAATTCACAAATAAATTAACTAAAATTCAGAGTTTATACGCGTTTTCTGGCGGAATAATCGGTTAGAGCACGCATTCAAGCCTGAAATTCATGAAAAGAAGCCTGCGTTTACGCCTGGGGCTTCTGCTTGCGTGAGTGATGGCGGCACCATTGTGTGAGTGCGCATTCCAGGCACAGAGGGCGCTGGGCCCGGCACACGTAGCGACCGTGAAGCAGCAGCCAGTGATGAGCCTTGAAACGCAGTTCGGCAGGAATGTGGCGCGTCAGCGCCTTTTCCACCTCAAGCGGTGTTTTGCCGTTGGCCAGCCCCATGCGGTTCGACACACGGAACACATGGGTGTCGACAGCGATGGCAGCCTTTCCGAATACCAATCCCAGCATCACATTGGCGGTTTTGCGTCCCACACCGGGCAGGCGTGTAAGCAGCTCCATGGTGTCGGGAACAATGCCGTGAAACTCGTCGACCAACATGGCTGCCATGTCGTGCAGGTGCTGTGCTTTGCTGTTGGGATAGGAAACGCTTTTGACATGGTGCAGGATGTCATCGACCGATGCGTCCGCCATGGCTTGCGGTGTGGGATAGGCGGCAAAGAGAGCCGGTGTGACCATATTCACGCGTTTGTCGGTGTATTGCGCCGACAAAATCACCGCCACCAGTATCTCAAACGCATTGTGATAGGTCAGTTCGGTGGTGGGGTTGGGTTGTGTGCGCTGGAAATAATCCAGCACGCCCGCATATCGCTGGTCGATTGTCATCTGTTGGCAAAAATCAATGCGCAGCTTGGAACTCGTCGAGGAAACGCACATCATTTTCGCTGAACATGCGCAGATCCTTCACCATGTATTTGAGGTTGGTGATTCGCTCGATGCCCAATCCGAAAGCATATCCACTGTAGACGCTGCTGTCGATGCCACTTGCCTCAAGCACATTGGGGTCGACCATGCCGCATCCCAAAATCTCCACCCAGCCGGTATGCTTGCAGAATCCGCAACCCTTGCCGCCGCACAGCATGCACGACACATCCATCTCGGCACTGGGCTCAGTGAAGGGGAAGTAGCTGGGGCGCAGACGGATTTTTGTGTCCGGTCCAAACAATTCTTTGGCAAAGTAGAGCAGCACTTGCTTGAGGTCGGCAAACGACACGTTCTTGTCGATATAGAGGCCTTCGATTTGATGGAAGAAGCAGTGCGCGCGAGCCGTGATGGCCTCGTTGCGGTAGACGCGTCCCGGGCAGATGATGCGGATGGGCGGCTTTTGGTGGTCCATGGTGCGCACCTGCACCGAGCTGGTGTGCGACCGCAGCACGATGTTGCGGGTTACATCGGCATCGTTTTTCTCGATGAAGAAAGTGTCCTGCATGTCGCGGGCGGGATGGACGGCTGCGAAATTGAGCGCGCTGAACACATGCCAGTCGTCCTCCACCTCGGGGCCGTCGGCCAGTGTGAAACCCAGTCTTGAGAAAATGTCGATAATCTGCTTGCGCACCACCGAAATGGGGTGGCGCGTGCCCAGTGCCTGCGGAGCTCCGGGTCGGGTGATGTCGATTTTGTTTTCTTCCTTGGCTTGTTCTTTGCATGACTCACGCAGCGCGTTGATGCGCTCGGTGGCCATCGTCTTGAGCTCGTTGAGTTTCATGCCCAGCTCTTTCTTTTGCTCGGGCGCCACTTCACGGAAGTCGTTAAACAGCGCGGTGATTTCTCCTTTCTTGCTCAGATATTTGATACGCAGGGCTTCCAAAGCCTCTTCGTTGTCGGCTCGCAGTTCGGCCAGCTGGGCCTTGATGGCCTCTATTTTGTCGATTAACATAGACGTTTGTTTTAAATTTTGCACAAAATTACTGCAAATTGAGAGCAATACAAAATAAAAAAGCGGTTTTTTATCTTTATTGCCGAAATGCGGGTCGATTAGTCCCGTGTTCGCACAATGCAGGCGAAATGCCCGTTGGTGCGGGATTTTTTTTGCGAAAATGGGTCGAGGTTAGAATAATTGCGTTATTTTTGCATTATGAAAGCAAAGGAATTTGAGCAGAAGGTGGCCGCTTTTGTCAGCGACCAAGCGATGTTTTCGCCCGACGACAAGGTGCTGGTGGCCCTGAGCGGCGGCGCCGACTCGGTGGCCCTGTTGCGGTTCTTGTTGTCGCAGCGTGTGCGTTGTGTGGCGGCCCACTGCAATTTTCATCTGCGTGGTGAAGAGTCCAACAGGGATGAGCTGTTTGTCGGCCGGCTTTGCGAGCAGTTGGGAGTGCCGCTCAGGATTCGCCATTTCGATGTGGGCACCTTTAGGCACGATAACGGCATGAGTGATGAGATGGCTTGCCGGGCATTGCGCTACAGATGGTTCTCCGAATTGCTCGAAACCGACAATTGCAGTGTTGTGGCCGTGGCTCATCATCGCGACGATAATGTGGAGACCTTTTTTCTGAATGCATTGCGGGGCACGGGATTGGCTGGCCTGGCAGGGATGCGAGCCGTGCACGAAAAGGTGGTGAGGCCATTGCTGCGTATGACTCGCGGCGAGGTGCTGGAATATTTGCATGAGCTGGGGCAAGAATATGTTACCGACAGCACCAATCGTGAAAACCATTTCTTGCGAAACCGCTTGCGCAATGTGGTGCTGCCTGTGCTGGAAAGTGAATTTCCCGATGCCTTCGAGCGATTGACCGACACGATGGACCGGGTGGCCGATGGCCGGGCCTTATACGAAGAACTGGTGAATCACATGGAGCGTGAGGCGCGTGTCAAAACCTCGCAAGGCGTGATTCGCTATTCACTGGCCGTGCTGCGACAGATGAAGAATTGTGGCACTCTGCTCTTTGAGCTTTTGCGGGAATATGGCTTCAATCGCGAGCAGTGCGAGGCGGTTTTCGGTGCCAGCGTAGGCAGTGTTTTCTTAAGTTCTACTAAAGCTTTATTTGTTGGCAGGGAATATATTGAAATACAAGATAAAGACGTAGAACAAGAAAGTGAAATTTTTGTTGATTTTGATGCTGGTTTTCCACGGCCGTGGTTGCAAGTGGAGAGGCCCGAAGTTCCCTTCAGTCCATCGCTGGTTGATGGGCATGCCACCATCGCACTGAGTGCCGGAGTGAAAGCCTGCAAGCGAGTGGTGCTGCGCCGCTGGCGCCGTGGCGACCGGCTGAGCCCCTATGGTATGCGCGGCAGCAAACTGGTGAGTGATTTGTTTGTCGATGCCAAATTGAGTGCGGCCGACAAAAAAGCCGTCTGGCTGCTTGAGGCCGACGGCTTGGTATTGTGGGTGCTTGGGCTGCGCGCATCGCGGCACTATGCCGTTGCTCCCTGCTCCACCGGTTATGTGCTGCTGCGTTATTGCCGCTCCTCCCGCTGAAGGCGTTTCTCCACGGCGTTGAGGCTCGGTTCGTTTTTGAGCAATACTTTTTTGTCGTTGTCGAGCAAATAGAACAAAGGGGTTGACGGCAGGTCGTAAAGCCCTTTCTCGTCAATGCTGCCGCTCTTGTTCCACCCGTTGATTGCCGCTGCGGGAAATGCTTTTTTGTTCCATGCGCCCTTGTTGTTGCCGCTATACATGGTGAGTAGCGTGAGTTTTCCGTTGGTCACCAGCTGGTTGATGGTTTTCGAGTCGGCCAGCCGTTTGAGAACCTGTTCGCAAGCATCACATTCGGGGTCGTTGAAAAAGATTAACGTGAGGGGAGTTTTGATTTCGTAAAGCGATTTCTTTTTTCCATCTTTGGTCACAAAATCAATGTCGGCCGCCACAGTCCCTATGCGGTTTTTTCTTGCGTTCTGCAACAACAGGGTGGGGCGAATCTTTTCGTTGCTGCTCAGCACATAGTCGCTGGTGATGTTTTCAAGCAGCGCGATATAAAGTTCTTCGTTGTGAAGCGAGTCGGTGGGGGTGCCCAGATGTTTTTCGGCCAGTTCCACGGCCTTGCGATAATCCTTGGGATTCTTTCCCAGGGCGTTCATGGTGGAACCGAGAATCATCTTGGCGTTGTCGATGGGCATGTATTGCGCCTGTCGCAGCAATTCCTCAAAAACATTTACCTTGAGCGCGATGTTCTGTGTCTGTGCCGTAAAAGCCGCAGCCAGCATCAAAAAAGCGGATAAAATCGATTTTCTCATAGTTTTTCAATATTTCTGCGCAAAAATACCACAAATTTCATTAAATTTGCCATAAAGAAAGCGAATAAATGAAGAAATTAACGAAAACTAACGCAGCCCGCTTGCTCGACCAGGCCCGAGTGCCCTACGAGTTGATTTCCTACGAGGTGGACGAGAGCAATCTTGCTGCCGACCATGTGGCGCAGGAATTGGGCGAGGACATACGGTGCGTGTTCAAGACGCTGGTGCTGCATGGGGAGCGCAGTGGCCACTTTGTGTGTGTGGTGCCCGGCTGTGACGAGGTGGACCTGAAAAAGGCCGCGCGGGTGTCGGGAAATAAAAAAGTGGATCTCATTGCCATGAAGGAGCTGCTTCCCGTCACAGGTTATATCCGTGGGGGCTGTTCGCCGATAGGCATGAAGAAGGTTTTCCCCACGTTTTTCCATACTACTTGCATGGATTTTCCATTCATCTATGTGAGCGCAGGGATGCGTGGGCTGCAACTGAAAATCGCTCCGGCCCAGCTGGTGCAATTTGTCGGTGCGACCTTGGCCGACATAATAATTGACAAAAACTGACAAAATGAGTAATACTTTTGGAAATATATTCAGGTTGACCAGTTTTGGCGAGTCACACGGGCCGGCTATCGGTGGAGTGATTGACGGGGTGCCTGCAGGTGAGACCATTGACCTTGACGAATTGCAACACTTCATCAACCGTCGCCGTCCTGGCCAGTCGTCACTCACAACTGCTCGCCTTGAGGCCGACCGTGTGGAGATTCTATCGGGCATTTACGAGGGGAAAACCTTGGGAACGCCCATCGGATTTCTGGTGCGCAACGAGGGGCATCGTTCGGACGACTACGACCAGGTTGCCCATTGTTTCAGACCGTCGCACGCCGATTTCACCTACAATGCCAAGTATGGGCTGCGCGACCCCCGTGGCGGCGGACGCTCATCGGCACGCGAAACGGTGGCCCGTGTGGTGGCCGGAGGTCTGGCGATGCAGCTGCTGCGCCGATTGGACGTAGTGGTCAGTGCCTACACCTCTCAGGTGGGGCATTTGCAGCTGGATATGGATTATCATGAATTGGATTTGTCAACGGTTGACAATAATCCGGTTCGTTGCCCGGAGATGAATATGGCAGAGCGTATGGCGGCCGCGATAGAGGCTGCACGATTGCAAGGCGACACCCTGGGTGGCACCGTCACCTGTGTGGTGCACGGCGTTCCTGCGGGGTGGGGCGAACCCGTGTTTGGCAAACTTCATGCGCAGCTGGGGGCTGCCATGCTCGGCATCAACGCCGTCAAATCGTTTGAGATAGGGCTTGGCAAGGTGTTTGCTTCTTGCAGAGGCAGCGAGGTGAACGACCATTTTGTGATGAAGGACGGGCGCATGGGCACCGCCACCAACCATTCCGGTGGCGTTCAAGGTGGTATCAGCAACGGTGAGGACATCTATTTCAATGTCGGTTTCAAGCCAGTGGCAACCCTCATGCGTGAAGTCGACACACTTGACGACAGTGGAAACCCCGTTACTCTTCAGCCGCGGGGGCGCCACGACCCTTGTGTTGTGCCTCGAGCAGTGCCCATTGTTGAGGCAATGGCGGCGCTGGTGTTGATTGACAACTATTTGCTTAACAAAACCACTCACTTATGAGAAAGATTATTTTCATGGGTGTGCTGTTGCTGGTTGTGAGCCAGTGGGCTGTGGCCGTTGACCATGTGAACACGCTGTGGCAGCAAACCGTGCTGAACGCCATCGACTCGTTTCCCGACCGCGGAGGATATTATACCGGGGGCAAACCCAATGCGCTTTTTCCCAAGACCACTTGGCAGGGACTGAAAGACGCGTTTGTCATGGACGCCAACGACACAAAGCCCCGCTTCGACCCCTACCAGGCGCAGCCATCGTTTTGCTCCAGTGCCACCTACGCTGTGCTGGTGAAGGCATTGCTCATGTGGGACACCACGGGGAAAATCTCGCGCGAGGCTTGGCAAAACATGCGCGTGCACGACGGTCAAAACGATGGCGTGGGCTTCTGGGGCCGAGCCAATGCCAATGGTCCCGCGCTGGCCGTGCTGGTGAACGAACTGGATGCCGGTTACAGCGTTGCGGCCTACCGCGGGGCGCTGGCCGACAGTGTGAAGGAATGTCCTGCCGAGCGCTATCTTACCGATGCCGAGTGGCGCGCCCACCCTGTGTGGTGCCGTGCGCGAGCCGGCGACATGATGAAAATCTTTTGGAACCGGCACGACAGCCGGGGGCACGACGGAGGGGCCATCATCGGCGATGACGGCGTGCGCCGGCATCTGCAGGAGGCGGGCCACAGCGTGGTCTTCCTGGGATATGACGAAAACGGGCGGGTGCGTTACTGGAGTAGCAACGGCCCCGGTAAAGAGCCCGAGAAAATGGGCTACGGTGAAGCTGTGTGCGACAAGACGGCCATTCAGCGTGTGGTGTTCACCCGAATATTGCATCCCGAGCGATTTGACCGTGTGCGCAACATGCCGCCCACCCATGTGAACCAGTATCTTTATGACTTGAATGGTCATCGGCACAGCTCCACCGAAGAGATGTGGCGGATGATAGGACAACAATAAAACACAGATGAAAGAATTCAGTAAGACCTATTATATGGCTGCCGGTGAATGCAATCCGGAGGGAGAGATGCCACTGGCACTGCTGGTGGGCCGAGTGATAGATGTGGCCACATTGCACGCCAACTCGTGGGGAGTGGGCTATGCCCGGCTCATCCACGACAACCAGGCGTGGGTGCTCAGCCGGGTGACGGTGGAAATGAGCCGTTATCCCCGCGTTGATGAGAACTACACATTCACCACATGGATAGAAGACTATAACCGACATTTCTCGCAGCGCAACATGCGCATCGACGGTGCCGACGGCGAGGTGCTGGGCTATGTGCGGACTATATGGATGGTCATAGACCTTGCCACGCGTGCCGGGATGGATATATCACGGTTGAGTTACATCAGCGACAACGTGTCGGGCACGCCATGCCCCATAGCGCCTCAGGGCCGCTTGCGCCCCATCGACACCGATGGCGCCACCGAGCACGTCTTCGGTTATGCCGACTGCGACTTCAACCGCCATGTGAACACGTTGCGATACATAGAGCTGTTCATGAATCAGTTCGACTTGTCACATCATGACAATTTTATGGTGCAGCGCATGGAGCTTGCTTTCCTCAAGGAAACACGCTATGGCGAGCAGGTGCGGGTGTGCCGGCGTGAAGAGGCGCCCGGCGACTGGCATATGACCGTCACTACGCCCGACGGCGACCATGTGCGTGGACGATTGTTGTTTAAACCACGCGTCCATGGCTGATTTCTTCAAAACACTAAAGGCTGTATCTCAGGGTATTTATCGTGAGAAGATGAGCCGTTTTCTTGCTTTTGCCGAGCCCGTGGCCACTGCCGACGATGCCCGGGCGGTAATCAAACGTTACCAAAACCAATATCACGACGCGCGTCATGTGTGCTGGGCCTACATGATAGGAACAGCGCGCGAAGAGTTTCTGTCGAGCGACAACGGCGAGCCAAGCGGCACGGCCGGCAAGCCCATCTTGGGGCAAATCAACTCATTCGGGCTGACCAATGTGGTGATAGTGGTGGTGCGCTATTTTGGCGGCATCAAATTGGGAACGTCGGGCTTGATTGTGGCCTATCGCGAGGCGGCCCGCCTGGCAATCGAGGCGGGCGAGATTTTGGAGTGTCACGAACAGGCCCGGCGTAGCTTCACATTTGCTTATCTGACGATGAACGACGTGATGAAGATTGTCAAAAAAGAGCAAGTACGCATTATCGAACAGCATTTCGACAACGTGTGCTCGATGACCATTGAGGCCGATGCCGATGCCATACCGGCACTGGTGAGCCTTCTTAAGGGCGCAGGCGCATCGTTTCAAGATTAAATAGACATGAGTGTTTATTATCATATTATTTTTGTTTTATTTTCAAATTGATTTATGAAAAAAATTGCATTATTCCTCTTTGTGTTGCTGGCCCTGGTGTCGTGCCAAAAGCAGCCTAAGCAGTCAGGGTGTGTTGTGCAAGTGGCCTTGGGTCACTGGGTCCCAACTCATTACACGGCAGAACAAATCATTGGCCGTATCGACACAGTGAATCAAATCATGCCCGTAGAGAAGGTGATTATCGGATGGACTCTCGACGTGGATAAGAAAATTTACCGTCAGGTGGGCGAGTATCTTCATTCAAAAGGCATCCGCATGCTGTTGTGGCTGCCATTATTTGCCGAGACGGAGCAGGTGTTCGACAACAGCCCGGCTGTGGACCTGTGGGGACGCACTCCGGCCAATTATGACTCGGCAGCATCCAATGCTTTTCGCTTCAATTGTCCGTCGGACCCGAAAAATATCGCTAATTTGCTCGAAATCTACGACCGCGTTTTCAGTGATTGCGGTTTTGATGGCGTGTTTCTGGACCGTGTGCGCACCCAGTCCTTTGTGTGCGGGGTGAGCGGCGTGCTGGGTTGCGGCTGTCCGCTTTGTGTGAAGCGATTTGCTGCCGAAGGGGTCGACATCCAGAAGGTGAAATCGGAATTTGAATCGCAAGGCGACGCGTTTTTCTCTGTCAGCGCCTACAATCCGGCCGATGGCTTTGTCTTTGAAAATCCTCTTGCCGCGGCATTCTTCAAGGCTAAGAGCCATATTGTCAGCTCGTCGGTGGCCGCCATCTGTGACAGTCTGCGCAGTCGCAATCTGGAGGTGGGACTGGATTTGTATGCACCTTTCATGGCGCCCTTCGTGGGCCAGGACTATAGTATCCTGACCGCTCATGCCGACTTTATTAAGCCCATGTTGTATCGCAAGACCTTTGCCCCTGCCGGGATGGGCTACGAGTACGAACTGCTCCGCAAATCACTTCCCGGCGCCACCGGCTATCCTGCACTGGAGATGGATGTTGATTTCTTGAATTCTCAATTGGATGCCATGGCACGTTACGACTGCGGAAAATACCCCGGCATAGAACTCAATTATGACAAAGAGCTGGTCCCGACGTCACCTGAGTACGTCGCAGAATCTCTGAAGGCCGTGAAGGATCACGGATTTGAAGGCATTGTCCTCTCATGGAACATTCTGGAGGTTCCTCTTAGTCACTTGGAGGCTTTGCGTTCTTCATCGAATCAATAATGTTGATAGAAAATTGTTAAATTTTTAAATACTGATTACTATGAAAACTATGCGACAAATCCTTTTCATGGCTTGTTGGGTAATAGCGCTTGTTGTTGCCGCTCAGCAGCCCGACCCTGTCATTGCAACGATTGATGATGCCTATCGGCAGGCAAAAGACCTCACGAAGAAGAACAAAAGCCTTGGCAATGAGATGGTGACCACACTTGACTACACAATACGTGGCAAGGGTAAAACCACCGAGAAACTTCACTTCTTCTACAACACAGTCGAGGGTACCTATTTGATGGCCGACGGGCAAGATCCTCATTTCTTTTACTATCCGTTGTTCTTCGTCACACGCAGTTACAACATCGGGAAAAAGAAATACTACGAAGAGTATCTTTTCTCTTCCTCGTCGCAGCAGCTGCAATTCGCATTGACCCAGGACTATGATGAAAACGGAAAACGCTTTGAGCGTCGGTTTTATTTTAACGATGGCAGTCTATATAAAGTAGAAGGTCCTGCGGCCACATCCATCATGGAAAATGGTGTCTTTTATCAAGCCCAGGAACTGCGGCACGCATTCGACTGGATCATTCGCAATCCGAAAGAGTAAGAATAAGCATTGCCGATGATTTGACAAGGCGGTTCTACAGGCGTGCGCCCAGTAGAATCGCCTTGTTTTAATATGCCGTCCTCGGTAGATATCAGGAAGCCACTCTTCGGCAAAATTTTATTAAGCTCAATGGTGAGGAATTCAGTGGTTGGCCATGTGATAGATGGCAGTCATGGCGTCGGTGTCGAGCACTTCGATGCTGCCCAGCGTGATGCTTCCGCCACGGCTTGCTGTTTGTACCATTGTGGCAATTTCCTCGTCGGTGACGGGCCGGCCGAGCAGTTCTACGATGGATGTGGGCATCCCAATTTGTTGATACCATTTCTCCATGGCCTCGATGCCCAGCATGGCGGTGCGCTCCAGGTCGGCAAAATCACAGGTCACCCCCATTACATTCACCGCAAATTGTACAAAGCGGCTCACATGGCGAGGCATCACATAGCGTGCCCAGCTGCCCCACAGCGCTGCCAGTCCCGCTCCATGCGTCACCCCGAACATGGCGCTCAGTTCATGCTCCAGCCGGTGGGTGGCAAAATCTTTCTCATAGCCACATTCGGTCAAGTCGTTGTGAGCCAGTGAGCCTGCCCACATGATTTGAGCGCGGTGGCGGTAGTCGGTGGGGGCACGCAGCACCTCGATGGCACTGTCGCGCACGGTGCGCAGTAGTCCCTCGGCCAGAGCGTCGGTGAGCGGCATGTCGTCGTAGCGGCAGAAATAACGCTCCATGGTGTGCATCATGATGTCGGTGGCTCCTGCAGCTGTTTGATAAGGAGGCAGGGTGAAGGTACGCTCGGGATTCATGATGGCAAACCGGCACCGACACAGGTCGCTGTTCACACCGCGTTTCAGGGGATGGGGCGTTTCATCGTTGGTGATGACGCAGCTGCTGCTCATCTCGCTGCCTGCGGCGGGGATGGTGAGCACGCAGCCCACCGGCAGGCAAGCCTGCGGCACCGCCCGGCCCTGCCACAAGTCCCACACATCGCTGGAGTAGGGCACACCGTAAGCGATGGCCTTGGCCGAGTCAATGACCGACCCTCCACCGATGGCTAAAATGAAGTCCACCTGCTCGTTGCGGCACAGTTCAATGCCGCGGCGCACCATGCTCAGCACAGGGTTCGGCACCACGCCACCCAGCTCCACGGTGAACAAACCAGCCTGTTGGAGCAAGTTCAAAATCTTGTCGAGCAGACCGCTGCGACGCGCGCTGTCGCCACCGTAGTGCACCAGCACGCGCGAGCCGCCATACTGCCGAACCAAGTGAGCCACTTGTTCTTCACTCTCCTTGCCAAACACCACTCGTGTGGGTGTATAATAATTGAAATCTTTCATGCTTTATTTGTTGATTTTCAGTGATTCAAATACTTTCCTCACCCATGGCTCATGCACCGACTTTTTTTCGATGGAATAGTCGTAGCTGACGTTCCAGGAGCGGTCGCCGCTGATGCGGCCATACTGTGCCTGAATCAGCTCCAATTCTTTGTTTTCTGTGATGACCATATAGGTGCTGTCGGTGAAAAAATGCTCAAGAAGCGTGCCGTCTTCTTCCGCCATGCTCACCGGCCAGTCATGTTGCATTTTGATATACTCCGACTCGTAGGACTCGCCATCGCTGCGTTGCTGGCATGTGACAAACACCGAGCCTTGTTGACCCCAAAATCGCTTGCCACCGTTGAATTGTTCCAATTCCCGGTCGGCGTTTTGAGCCACCATGAAAGCCGGATATTGAATCTCGTAGTTGTATTGGGTGTTCTTATATGTTTTCATGGTTTTGGCGGTCTTGGGAGCAGAAGCCATGAGTGTCAGCGCCAGGGTTGCGCATAATATCAGAGAGAGTTTGTTTTTCATTTGTGATAGTTGGTTGAAAGATTGTGTGCAAAGGTAATAAAAATTTGCCTTCACACAGATATTTCATTAAATTTGTCACTATATTTATACATTAACTTTTATAAACTATGAGAAACATTGCGTTGTTGTTCATGGCACTCTTGGTGAGCGCTGTGGCATGGGCCGAGGATTATTCCTCGCTGTTTGGAGGAGGGACAGGCACTGCAAGTGACCCCTATCAGATTTCCACCCTCGACCACATTTTAAATCTCTCATTGTATTCACAGCAAATTACGACCTTTGAGGGAATGTATTTTGTGATGACCAACGATATTGAGGCATCCAATCCCAATATCCAAGGTATCCGCGTGTGGGGAATCGGTGGTGGTAACCGCCAATTCAGCGGTGTGTTTGATGGTCAGGGTCATAAACTCACCGGCATCACGTTGACCACACCTATGTTTGAATGGATTGGTGTCAATGGCGTGGTGAAAAATGTGATTATCGACCGGCCTAAAATGACGGGAGTGAAGATGACCAACAATGCTGCGTTTCTTGCGGGAACGGTGTTGGGCACGGTGGATGGCTGCCGTGTCGTGGATGCTGTGCAAGACTTCACAGCCACCACTTGGACTTACTATAATAGCGGTTTGGCGGCATATATCACAGCTACCGGAGTGGTGAAAAACTGCTCCTATTCAGGCACTGTCACCACCAATGCCTGTTTCGGGGCTATTGCCGGCCACAACTATGGCGGTTTGGTGCAGGACTGCGTGAGCACTGCAACTATTGTGGTTGCGGGAAACAATGTTTCCGTGGGAGGAATCGGTGGTATGAGCCAGTGGATGAGTCATGGAGCAGAATACAACTATCGAGGCTGTGTGTTCGAGGGAAATATCTCGTTGACGAACGGAGGCCTGTCGAGTGTCAGCATGGGCGGTATTGTCGGTGATGGTGGCGCTGCACGTATCAAGAGCTGTGTGAACAAGGGCACGATTGCCGGTTTGGGATACGTTGGAGGTCTTGCCGGCAAACTTTCAGGAAATTCGTGTGTTGAGGATAGTTACAACATGGGTTGTGTGTCCGATTATTTCATGGCTCACGGACAGACATCGGTATCCTACGGCATGAGTGACTTTGTTGCAGGACTCGTGGGCTTCATGATGGGCGGAACTATTGACCGCAGTTGGAATGGCGGCACTTTGCGCTCGGTGCGCTCGGCGGGCGGTCTGATAGGCAGCACGGGGGCGTCGGGTGCCGATGTGGTGGTCAGCAACAGCTATAATGCGGGGTTGGTTTACGCCCCGTCGACATGGCTCACAGGAAACACCACCATCGAGCAAACGGGTGGACTCGTGGCACATCATTCCGGCCCCTACGGAGTGGCGATGAACTCATGCTTGAGCCTGGGAACCATTATCAACTCCACGCTGGCACGGCCTGAGAACTCGGAATACATAGGCTACACGCAGTCGCCCCAGCTTGTGCCCATCAATCATTGCTATTACGACAAGCAGGTGGCTGGCTACAAGTCGGCCATTGGTGGAAAAACCACCGCTGAGCTTACCGATGGCTCGCAATTGCCAGGTTTCGACAATACGATTTGGGAGTTTGAGCAGGGATATTATCCGCGGTTGAAATCCACGGCCCAGACCGATGCCGCCCGCTTATGTGCCGCACCTTATTTTCTGGCACGGGGCGACACTCATGTGAGCGTGCGCAACGATTTCACGGTGAGCGAGGCTGCGGGTGTGACATGGGGGCTGAGTGAGAACAATAATGCCACTCTCAGCGGCAACCAGGTGACCCTGACACAAACCGAAAAAGTGGAGAATATCACCATCACATCGGCGTTGGGTGGCTATGTCCACGAGAGTGTGGTCACTATAGCTCCCGATATATTTGCGGGTGCAGGCACGCAGACCGACCCCTACCGCATCTACACCTACGACGACCTCAAAAAACTGGCTGCTGCTACCAACGCCGGTTATGATTTTGAAGGAGAGTACCTCATGCTGATGAACGACATCGACTGCGGCGGCGATGCCACCTTTGAGCGTATCAGCCAGCAGGAAGAGCCATTTTTCGGCAACTTCGATGGTGGCGGATTCGCCCTGAACAATTTATCGATGAATCTTGCCGCACAGAATGTGCAAAACAGCGGCTTGTTCGGTATCATCGGCAAGGGTGCCTCGGTGAAAAACCTCACCATCGGTGCCAACAGTGACATCGGGCTGGCCTCGAACTGTGGAACAATTGCCGGCAAGAATTTTGGAACCATCGAGAATTGCTTCGTTTTGCCCTCCGTCATTTCCACCGCCCAGGCGCAAGGTGTGGTGGGTGGCATCGTGGCCACCAACACCGAGACGGGTGAGGTGATTGACTGCTATGTGGCGCCGGCCATGACCTTTGAGGGGAGTTGTAATTATGCCGGCGGCGTTGCTGCCTACAACATTGGCTTGATAGATGGTTGCCAATATGCCAATACCATCAGTGCTCCCGCTTCGCGTTATGTGGGTGGCATTGCCGCTGTGAACTATGGCCAAGTCGACAACTGCATGGTCAGTGGCCGCATTGAGGCCCAAAGTTATGTGGGCGGTATTGCATCGCGTTGCATCAATTATAACAGCAACGCACCCGACCCCGTTGTCAGCAACTCGCTCGTGACGGCGCAAATCATCTATTCCACTGACGTGGAGCACGCTGGCGCCGTGGTGGGCGAAAACTACGCCAAGTATGAAAATGTGGTGTTCGACAAGCAAATATCGGTTTATGAGAATTTCACTGTCGAGGGGCTTTCGGGAAAACTTACCCGCGAGATTGTTGCCGACGGAGCGCTAAGCAATAAATTTGTTGCACCTGCTGGCAAGTATCCTGTGCTTGCCAAGTTTGCAACCCAGCCCGCTGTGGTGTTGACGCAGAATCCCATCGTCTTTGCCGACGCCGACACGCGGTTGGCTATGAGTGAGGGAGCTTCTGCGCAGTTCCCTTCTTTACAGGGACTCGCTCAAAGCCTGACTGCAGGCAATGATTTTGCTTTTGATTCCTCCTCGGCTTTGCTCACCTATAATGGCTCGCCGTCGTTTGCGTCGGGTGTGGTGGAGCAGCATTACGGCGATGTCACACGGCTTGTCAATGTGTCGGCCTATGGCAACATTCTCGATGGTGCCGGAACCGCCGACGATCCGTGGCTCATTGCCACCGAGGCCGACTGGAAAAAACTTTCGGCCGAAATGGCCAATTCGGCCAATCGCAACTGCTTTGAAAACAAGCATTTCAAAGTGGTGGCCGACGTCAGCATGACATCTGCCTTCACCCCCATTGCCGCCAACACTCAAAAAACGTTCCGTGGCCAGATTCATGGCGATGGTCACTCAATCGACAATCTCAACATCAACGGCACAAATTATGTGGGCCTTGTCGGCAACATGGGCTTTGGCGGACTCATTGAAAATCTCACTATTGCCGGCGGCAATATCACCGGCGAACAGTATGTGGGCGGTTTTGTGGGTTACATGAAGGGCGGCAGTCTGACCGGCGTGGTCAACCATGCCACCGTGACCGGAACCACCAAGACCTATGTGGGCGGAATTGTGGGATATGCCTATTACCCCACGTTGTTGTCAAACTTGCGCAATAACGGCAATGTGACCAATAGTGCCATGTACACCGGCGGTGTGATAGGGGCCATCTGGGGCAACTATTCCGATGTGTTTTCTGGTATGACCAACACCGGCGACGTGGCCGGCGGCATGTACACCGGCGGCGTGGTGGGCAATGTGGTTTACAGCAGCCTGGAGGATTTGGAGAATTCGGGTGCGGTGCGCGGTAATCTGGCTACCACCAACATGGTGGGCGGTGTCGTTGGCGGCGTGGATGCCTGCCAGCGCATCACCAATGCCCGCAACATGGGCAATGTGTCGGATGCAACGGTGGCTGTAGCTGGTGTGATTGGTCGTTATTGGCCCTCGAAAAACACTTCCAATGTGCTGACTGTGAGTGGATGCTACAACGCCGGAGCCGTCACGGCCAAGGAGGGCGCCAATGCCACCAATGTGGGTGGCATCATCGGCATGGCCGAGGGCTATCAGGTGACACTGAGCCAGTGTGCCAACGTGGGTGCCGTGACAAATCCTGCTGCGAGCATTGCTGCCGGAACCCCCGGTGCCGGAGGTCTGGTGGGCGGTGGTGCACCGGTCATCATGGATTGCTTCAATGCCGGAACCATTTCGGCCGTTAATTGTGCGGGCGGCCTGTTGGGACGTCCCGCCACCAACTCCTCGCCCGTTGAGATTATCAACTCACTCAACACTGGTTGGGTAGAAGGCGCGGCAGCCAACAGTGCCAATGTGGGTTCAGTTGCGGGCTATAACAGCTCTGCCGCCACCTATACCAACGTGTGCTACGATAGCCAGATGAGCAACCTTGCCGCAGTCGGCAAGAGTGATGCGGAAGGTGTTGTGGCTCACGAAACGCGGGAAATCATCGGCACCACGATGGGAGAGAATTGGGTGACAACCACCGGCTATCCATTGCCGGCATCTGTTGCCGAACAAGCCGCTGTGAAAGTGGCCTCGTTGCCTGTAGTGCTTGCTTCTGGCGACACACGTTACGATGTCACGCACGCTCCGTTTGGCGTCATTGCCGCCGAGGGCATCCAGTGGGGTGGTGACAATGTGTTTGCCGTTGTGGGTGACCAAGTGTATGTTGTGGACAACGCCGATAGGGTGGAGGGTGATTTTGAGATAACCGTCGGCAGCGAGGGCTTTACCCACACTTATCCCTTGACCCTCAACTGTGACTCATCTTGGCTCAGAGGCGATGTGAACGGCGATGGCGAGGTGAGTATTTCAGATGTCACCCAGCTGGTAAACTTCATTCTGAGCGACACATCCAATGTGCGCAGCGATGTGAACGGTGACGGCGAAGTGGGCATA
>JAFUWD010000064.1 GCA_017483645.1 Muribaculaceae bacterium
CACCACCTTCACCCTGGATGAACCAGTTGTCTTGCATGCGGTTGAAAAGATAGCCTTGAGCGGGATCCTCAACATAGGTCACCTCCTGTGCATTAGCAACAGCAGGAGCCATGAACATAGCACATACAAATGCTAATAAAGTAATCTTTTTCATAGACTTACGTTTTTTTGTATCTGTTAAACAATTAATAAAACTATATTCTTACTCAAATTATTGTGCAAATATAAGGCTTTTTTTTAGATTATTTATATTTTCCGAGCAAAAAAATGCCTTTTTTTACGAAAAAATCATTTTTTCAGACTTTCTATGATACGATTTGCCACAATTTCGGGGGTGAAACCGAACTTTTCATCAAGCACCTTGTAGGGTGCCGATGCACCGAAATGGTCAAGACCGATGATTTCACCCACAGGAATCAAGCGCTGCAATGTCGACGGCAGCCCGGCCGTCAGCCCCACGGCAGGCACACAAGGCGGTATCACCTCGTTGCGATAGCTTTCTGGCTGTTCAAGGAACAGTCCTATCGACGGCACCGAGACAACCTGAGCCTTGATGCCCTGTTCGGCAATAATTTGTGATGCGGCCACCAGGGTCGACACTTCCGATCCATTTCCCACAAGCACCACATCGGGAGTTTCCACCTTATTTATAATATAACCGCCGCGCTGAGCTTTTAGCGCCTCGGCATATCGGTCACCACTTGCGGCTGGCAAGTCAGCAATATTCTGGCGCGACAGGATGAGGGCCGTGGGGGTATGGACGTTCTCCATAGCCATCTTCCAAGCCACCGAAGTCTCGGCGGCATCGGCTGGACGAAGCACCAGCATACTGTTGCGTCCACTGTGGTTCTTGAGCTCTTCCATGAGGCGGATTTGAGCCTCTTGCTCCACAGGCTCATGAGTCGGGCCGTCCTCACCCACCCGGAATGCATCGTGAGTCCAGATGAACTTCACGGGCAGTTCCATCAGGGCCGACAGACGAACGGCAGGCTTCATGTAGTCACTGAACACAAAGAATGTGCCGCAAGCAGCAATCACGCCACCATGCAAGGCCATACCATTGATGATGGCAGTCATGGCCAATTCCGACACACCAGCATGCAGGAACGCGCCCTTGAAATCATGGCGGCTGAATGCGCCAGCAACCTTCAAGAAGCCATCGGTTTTGTCACTATTTGCCAAATCTGCACTTGCCACAATCATGTTGCCCACCTTCGCAGCCAACACGCCCAACACATCGGCCGATGCCTGACGGGTGGCAACACCCGGTTTATGCTCGATAGCGGCGTAATCCACATCCGCGACCTTGCCTTGCACATAATCTTGCAGCAAGCGCGCCTCGGCGGGGTTGGCCTCGGCCCAAGCCTGCTGGGCTGCTATGCGGTTGGCGACAATCACACGAAGTTCGGCGGCACGGTCGGCATAGAGTTTTTCAACCTCTGGGAAGACTTGCCACGGATTGACAACATCTCCGCCCAGATGCTCGATGGTTCGCTCATAGCTTGCGCCCGACTTGCTCAATGGATTGCCGTGAGTGCTGCACTTGCCTTCAAAGTTTGCTCCGTCGTCGGTGACTGCTCCACGTCCCATCACCGTGTGCCCCAAAATGAGCGTGGGGCGCTCGGTCTCGGCCTGCGCCCTTTCCAAAGCGGCGGCCATTGCTGCAGGGTCAGTACCATCTACCTCCAGGACATTCCAGTTCCACGAGCGATATTTCATGGCTGTGTCCTCGTTCGACACAGCGCCGCAATCGGTCGAGAGTTGCACCGTGTTGCTGTCATAGAACATGATGAGGTTAGAAAGTCCCAAATATCCGGCTATGCGTGCGGCTTCTTGCGAAATACCCTCTTGCACACCTCCGTCGCTGATAAAAGCATAAGTCTTATGGGCCCACACCTCGCCAAAGCGCTCAACAATGAATCGCTCGGCAATGGCTGCTCCAACAGCCATCACATGTCCCTGGCCCAGCGGGCCGCTGGTGTTCTCCACGCCATGTTCCACATCCACCTCGGGATGCCCCGGCGTGATACTGCCCCACTGCCTGAACGCTTGCAGGTCGGCCATGGAATATTTGCCCGTGAGGGCCAACACAGCATAGAGCATGGGCGACATGTGCCCAGGATCCAGGAAGAAGCGGTCGCGTGCAAACCACCTGGGGTCATCGGGGTTGTGAACCAGAAACTTCGAGTACAGCACATTCACAAAGTCGGCACCACCCATGGCACCGCCCGGGTGGCCCGACTTAGCTTTTTCGACCATGGCGGCGGCAAGCACACGGATGTTGTCGGCCGCACGGGTCATCAAATTGGCGTCAATCATATCACGCTAAATTTTGTTCAAACGACTATCAAACAGGAATATCCTCGTTGACGTTCTTGCAGCCCACAAGGGCATAGAACAACAGATAAGCCAGACCCAGCAGAGGCACCACATAAGAGAACATGTAGCCCAGTGAGCTGTCGGCGATAGCATTCTGCACAAGCGGCAACACACCGCCACCAACGACCATCATCATGAAGATTCCCGATGCGGCAGCCGTGTACTTGCCCAAGCCCTCTGTGGCCAGGTTGAAAATGCACGACCACATCACCGATGTGCAAAGACCACAAAGCACCAGCAGCACAGCGCTGACGGGCACCGTTTCCATTCCGAACCCTTCGCCAGTGAACACCGGCATCGCCATGGTGATATTCTTCTCAAGCGACATAGCCAGAAGGATAAGCATCATGCCCACGCACGAAACCACAATCATCATCACCTTGCTCGACACCTTGCTTGCAATAGCACCTCCCACGATGCGGCCAATCAGCATCAAGAACCAGTAAGTTCCGGCCACGAGGCCTCCGATTGCGGCAGCGTTGGCGAGCAGTCCGGCACCATTCTCGGTGGTATCGCTCAAGTAGAAGTTAAGCGTTCCGGGGATGCCTACCTCGATACCGACATAGATAAAGATACCGACGGCGCCGAGCACAAAGTGGCGGAAATTCCACGGCGAGTGTTCGAACTTGGTCGAAGAAGTGACACGTCCCATTTCGGGGTCTTTGATGGGAACAAGAGCGAGCACAACAAACGCAGCGGCAAACACTGCCATAGCAATGTAAAGCACCATGTTGACATCGGCAAAGTCCGACTCCTTGGTCAGCTCACCGATAAGAGCACCCACAAACATAGGTGTGAGCGTTCCGGCCAAAGAATTGAACGTGCCGCCAATCATATTGAGCTGGTTGCCTCGTTTGCCACCGCCACCCAGCAAGTTGAGCATGGGGTTGACCACGGTGTTGAGAAGGCACACCGACATACCCGAGATGAATGCACCCAGCAAATAAATGAAGTTGTCAATGTAGCCCTCCAGAGCCTCAAAGCCCGAGATGAACTGCACCATAACACCCACCAGCCCGAGGCCGATGCCCATGAGTGCCGTTTTCTTGTAACCGATGCGGGTGAGCATCTTTCCGGCAGGAATACCCATGAACAGATAAGCCAAGAAGTTCATGAAGTTGCCCAGCATGGCCAGGAAGTTGGAGCCACCCACCTCGGGGTCATTTTTCATCACCACACCGATGGGCGCTGCCAGATTGGTCACAAATGCAATCATTGCATAGAGAAACATCATTGTCACAATGGCTATGATACTGCCATTGGATTTCGTTTGTGTTTTAGTCATGTTAAGTTATGTTTAATGGTTTATTTGATATTGATTTTGCTTGTAAATATAGTCATTATTTATTGAATCAGCAAATAAAAGCCCCAAAAACGTCGGGGCGTTACTGCCGCATGCCGAAAATAGCCGTACCAATTCGCACCATCGTCGAGCCATGTTTTACAGCCACGGGCCAGTCGTCGGTCATTCCCATGCTCAAACTGCAAAACTCAGGATGGTCGTGGAAAATGCCCTTTTTGAGCCGCAAGAACGCCTCATGAGCCTTGTCGAATTCCTGCGCCACCTGATCCATGTTGTCGGTGAACGAAGCCATCGCCATCAAGCCACAAATGCGCACATTGTCAAATCCCGACAACTCACCTGCTGCCGCATTTCTCATCAGTTCATCCACTGAAAACCCAGTCTTGGCCGCCTCGGTGGCAACATGCACCTCAAGCAGTACATCCACACTGCGGCCCGCGCGCGCAGCCTCTTGGTCAATGAGCCTGAGCAAGGCCACGCTGTCGACACTCTCAATCATGCCTACACACGGCACCACTGCCCTCACCTTGTTACGCTGCAAATGGCCGACAAAATGGAAACAAGTATCGGCGGGCATTTGTCTAAATTTGACAACCAGCTCTTGCGCCCGGCTCTCGCCGAACACTCGTTGTCCAGCATCATAGGCCTGTTGCAGTGCCTCAACCGGATGGAATTTGGACACAGCCACCAATTCCACCCCATCGGGCAGTTGCGCCTTGATGGCAGCTAAATTCTTTTGAATTTGCGTCATGGCATCGGTTATGGCAACATTCACTCTGCCTTTTTGGCCTCCTGTTGCGCTGCCTTGTCGGCCTGGGTACGCTGCAAATCAGCAGCAAACACATCCATCAGTTGAGTCTCGGTGATAGAAGCAACCTCAAAATCGGCCATTGTACCTTTCATTCCCTCCATATACACATCATAAGCCCCCTTGAAGCTGCTGGCCTGGGCCAGTTGGAAACTGGCCGTGCGTTTCTCGGCCGCGGTTTTCTCGTCGATAGTGATGAAATTGGTCTTCACTTTGTACCAGCGGTCACCACCCTCGTGGTAGAACACATCGCTCAGGTTCATGCGCCGCACGGCTGTCACCGAGAATTCGCCACTCACATAGGGCTCCATCTCCTCGGTGATGCGGGCTTCGGCCTCGGTAAACGACAATGCGTCGACAAGGTAAACCTCGGTTACCACTTTCTGTCCACCCGCTTCGGGCACCATTTTGTCATATTTCACTTTACACTCAAACCATTGCATAATTGTTGTCTTTTTTTGATTATTTGTTTACGGTTAATTACATCACAAAATTAGTGAAAATTAGCGCAAGCCGGGCGCAGAACAATAATGAAAAACGCAGATTTTTCATTTTTTTTGCCTCGGCGCAGCCTGATTTATCTAAAATTCTTTATTTTCTGCAATGCGCAGTCAAATTCTTGCCTCAACTGACGCATCACTTCTTCCACCGACTCAATGTCGCGGCCTTTGAGCAACGACGCTGCCTGGCCGATCTCGAGCTCGCCTTGTTCCACATCGCCCTCGAAGATGCCCCGGCGCGATGCACCCGTGCCGATGATTTGTAGCAACTCGTCGCCTGTGGCGCCACGATTCTCAGCCTGCTCGATGGCATCGTAAAAACCACCGCGCACCAAACGCGTGGGCGAAAGTTTGCGCAGCAACAGGCGTGTGTCGCCCTCGTTCAATTCCAAACAGCGGCGCTTAAACGCCTCGCTGGCACTGCTCTCGGCGGTCAGGGCGAAACGTGTACCCATCTGCACCCCCTCGGCACCCAGAGCCATCACAGCAAGCATGGCATCGCCTGTGGCAACACCTCCCGCGGCAATGAGCGGCAATGAAGTGGCACGGCGCACAGCCGGGATGAGGCACAGCGTTGTGGTCTCCTCGCGGCCATTGTGTCCGCCCGCCTCAAAGCCCTCGGCCACCACGGCATCAACTCCGGCATCTTCACATTTGCGTGCAAATATGGAAGATGCCACCACATGAGCCACTTTGATGCCACGCTCATGCAGCCAAGAGGTCCACTTCTTGGGGCTCCCAGCACTGGTGAACACCACCGGTACTCGTTCTTGCGCCACGACTTCCATCAAAATTGCCGCATCGGGTTTCATGAGTGGCATATTCACGCCGAAAGGCAACTCACCGACAGCCTGACGGCATTTCACGATGTGCTCGCGCAGCACTTCGGCCGTCATCGAGCCGGCCCCTATCAGGCCCAACCCTCCGGCCCGGCTTACCGCCGCAGCCAGCCGCCACCCGCTGCACCACACCATTCCGCCTGCGATAACGGGCATTTCTATTCCAAATAACTCGGTAATTCTTGTTTTCATATTTATCAATTCTCGGTAAATATTGCAAAATTACTCGAAAATGGCTATTCGGGCAAATATTTGTGCCGAAAAGTCACAGCTGCCCGTTAGCCTGCGGAAATCAATATTGATGGATTCGCAAGCAATGCAGCCACTCACAAAAATTCACAGCACACTTACAACTATTCCGATTTCGTTGAAGAAAAACGACGATTCATCATAAATTCCACCCATCAGAAAAATATTTTATTATTTTTGCATTTATCAAATCACAAGAAGGGCGCACTTGTATTTTCCTTACAAACCAATTACTAACTGCACCAAATGGTTGAAACTGTCATGCGCCCAGACTATTCCAGCCATATGGTAAAACGAGCAATAACTATGAAAAAAATTTTTACTTTAGCTCTGATTTCCATGTTTTGCATCTCGGCATGGTCTACCGATGTGACAATGAGATTTGACACCCGCGCAGGCTTGACAGCAATGGGATTGTCCGATCCCGGATCAGACAAATCAAAAACATTCACACAGGGCGAACAGATCACACAAGACGAAGTGACCGTGACGATGAACACAGCCAATGTCAAACTGACACACGACGATGAAGACGACATGTACCTTAACATCCCGGCAAACGGAAACATCTCAATCTCTGTCCCCGAAGGCAAGAAAATCACAGGTGTGAAATTCGGAGGTGAGAATGAGGCGCAATTAAAACGCTTTGCTTTCGATGACGGAAATAACGGTGGAGAAATCACCAAACTGGAGCGCGTTGTAATTGACCCCACACATTATTCTTGGGAAGTTTGGTGGGAAGCAACCCAAGACGTTCAATCACTGAAGTTATCGGCCAACGGTGGTCTTATCCATGTCTACTGGTTCACCGTGACCTTTGAGGAGGCTGCTCCTGAGCCCATCAGCAACCTGGCTGTGGTTGGCTCTTTCCAAGACCCAGAATGGGACACCAACAATGGTGTTGAGATGGCTATGACCGACAACAATGTGTTCGTGGCCGAAGTGACCTTCCCCGCCGGCACCCTGTTCAAACTCATCGAGAAGCTCGACACCCACATCAACTGGTATGGCGGCGCAGCTGAGAGCGATGTGTTCTGGGTAAGTCCCGAAATCATTGAGAACGGCACCGAGATGGACCTCGTGGATGGTTCCAACTTCAAGATTGACGATGCCGGCACCTACATCATCAGCGTGGATGCCAACACCCGCAAGATGACTGTCACCGCCAAGCCCGTCGAGGCCAAGTACTATGTGGCCGGTGGATTCAACGGCTGGAGCACCTCGGAGAACGAGCTGGAGGCACAAGAAGATGTTTACACCGCAACCATCGACGTTCTGGGTGAAGACGAGGAGAGCCGCTCGTTCAAGATTGTACGCGTTGACAATGCCACCACTTGGTTCGGTGGTGCTGACGACGCCGGTCAGAAGAAATTCATTATCACCGAAGAACTGCTTGGCAAGGAAATCACGCTGCTTGAGGGTGCAGGCGAGAACCTCCTGCTGCCCGCTGCCGGCAACTATACATTCAACCTCATCCTGGCCGACGCTGCCGCTCCCGCCGGTATGGCCAAGGCCGAGGGCCAAGCGTTCAAACTCGTTGTGGTGAAGAACGACGTCACCGGTGTCGAGACCATCAACGCCGAGGACATTGCCGCTGTGAAGTATGTCAACATGGCCGGACAGGTGAGCGCCACTCCGTTTGAGGGCGTGAACGTCAAGGTCATC
>JAFUWD010000046.1 GCA_017483645.1 Muribaculaceae bacterium
ACTTGCTCGTGAACTTGCACGTCTACTTGCACGTGTACTTGCACGTGAAATGTTCCAAAATGCTCCACGAAGTTCCAACTTTGTACAAGGTTGCGATTTTTTTTGACGAAATACGCTGATTTCTACAAAAAGAAAAACGCTGATTTCAAGCAGTTTAACTTGACAATCAACGTTTTCTTCTTTCAGTCGGGAGGACTAGATTCGAACTAGCGACCCCACGCCCCCCAGACGCGTACTCTAACCGGACTGAGCTACATCCCGAACTGTGCTTCGTGGTTTGTTACCCGAAAAGCGCTGCAAAGTTAATGCCTTTTTGTGAACCGTGCAAGTTTTTCTTTGAAAATTTTTTCAATAAAAAAGGGGCCGACATGCGGTTCGACCCCTTTTAAAGGTGTTGCTCAGAGGTTTACTCTGCTTTTCCGTCGCTTCCGAGCACTTCGATGATTTTGTGCTTGTAGAGGCGTTCCATCTCGTCGCGTGCCGGTCCGCAGTACTTGCGCGGGTCGAACTCGCCGGGCTTGTCGTTGAAGACTTTACGCACGGCTGCGGTGAAGGCCAGGCGGCTGTCGCTATCGATGTTGATTTTGCACACAGCGCTCTTGGCAGCTTTGCGCAGTTGCTCCTCGGGGATGCCCACTGCATCGGGCAGCTTGCCTCCGTTTTCGTTGATGATGTCAACGTACTCTTGGGGCACCGACGACGAGCCGTGAAGCACGATGGGGAAGCCGGGCAGTTTCTCCATGATGGCGTCGAGCACATCGAATGCGAGGGGCGGCGGCACGAGCTTGCCGGTCTGCGGGTCGCGTGTGCACTGCTCGGGCTTGAACTTGTAAGCTCCGTGGCTGGTGCCGATGGAGATGGCCAGCGAGTCGCATCCGGTGCGAGTGGCGAAGTCGATGACCTCCTCGGGCTTGGTGTAGTGCGACTCTTCGGCCTGCACTTCGTCCTCTACGCCTGCCAGCACGCCGAGTTCGGCCTCGACGGTGACATCAAACTGGTGAGCGTACTCCACCACTTGGCGTGTGAGTGCGATGTTCTCCTCGTAGGGGAGGGAAGAACCGTCAATCATGACGCTGGAGAATCCGAAGTCGACGCAGCTCTTGCACAGCTCGAAGCTGTTGCCGTGGTCGAGGTGGAGTGCGATTTGCGGATTTTCCCATCCCAGTTCCTTGGCGTACTCGACGGCTCCCTGAGCCATGTAGCGCAGCAGCGTTTGGTTGGCATACTTGCGTGCGCCGCTTGAAACTTGCAGGATGACGGGCGACTTGGTTTCGGCTGCAGCCTTGATGATGGCTTGCAGCTGCTCCATGTTGTTGAAGTTGAAAGCGGGGATGGCGTATCCTCCGTTGATGGCTTTTTTGAACATCTCGCGGGTGTTCACCAGGCCTAATTCTTTAAAACTTACCATTTTGTTACGAGTTAGTAGTTAAAAATGTCTTTCTTTCCAAATGCAAAGATACAAAAAATCGTTCAAGTTGGTGTAAGATTTTTTAGTTAATCAGGTTAATGGAAGTTAAAGGGGCTTGGTGGCCGGTGGCGAGCGGCATGGTGTCAGGTCTCGGTGTGGGCGGGCAGCAAGCCGGCGATTTCGGTGCGGTCATAATTGCCGAACCACTCGCGCAGCTTTTCTTCGGCGCGCCGCTCGATGTCGGGGGTGATGTGTGTGCTCACCGAATAAATCACCCATGCCAGCATGGCGAAGTCGTCGGAGAATCCGAGGCCCATGATGGCGTCGGGCAGCAGGTCGGTGGGCAGGATAAAATAGCCCAACGCTCCATAGATTTTCAGTTTTTCTTTGCGCGGGATGGATGGGTCGAGCGCCATGTAGTAGAGTATGAGCGCCACATACACCACCTTGATGCCGGCCTTGCGGCTCATTTTTTTGAGTTTGTTCCACAATGCCGATTCGTCGAAATACTGACGATAGGCATCGAAGTCGATGATTCTCTTTTCCATGCTTGTGGTTGGTTAGTGACTAATTGCAGAACTATGCGGTGCAAATCTTGTGCCAAAGCCCATGTGCCGGCCTGTCGCCGCCCGGTCATGCCACACATGTCGCCGTGCGGGAAAGAAAAAGCCGCGGCGATTCACATCGTGGCGGCAATTCTATCTGTTTACTTACTATCCTTCTTGCTAATAAGAAGTGGCTACGTTAAGGAGTATATTCAACTAATAACTCATTCACGATGCAAAATTAGAGTCCATTGCATGTTGTCACAATCGCTATTTTTAGGTATAAATGATGTGGTGCATCATTATTTTGTGGGATTTGATGCCGGTTGCATCTATTTACTTCGGTTGGGCGGCCTTTTATAAGTGTTCCATTTTGCCTAAATTGTAGTCCTATATTTCCAGCGCTATAAAGATGAATGTCAGAAAAAGAGTTTTTTGGCTATCTTTGCAATAAATTTGGTTAACAACAATGAAACGAACCATTTGCACATTATTACTAATAAGTGGCATGACCGTTTCGGCGCTTGCTCAAGGCACCGTCTCGCTCGACTCATGTCGGGCCATGGCCCTGCGTAACAATAAGGAACTGCGTCAAGCCGAGGCAAAGATAGAAGTGGCTCATCATCAGCATGCCACCGCCCAGGCGGCTTACAAGCCGACCATCGACCTGGAGGCGACCTATCTGTACAATGCCCGTAACTTGTCGCTGGTGGAAAGCGACCAGTTATTGCCCACCAAGACGTTCAATCCCAAAACGGGCACTTACGACTTCAACTTGGTGACCGATCCTCAAACCGGCTACCCCGTGCAGGTAAACGGTCAGGTGGTGCCCGCTCAGGTGGCGCTGCTGCCGAAAGATGCCTTGACCTACAACATTCACCATGTGATGGCCGGTGCCCTCACCATCACCCAGCCTTTGTATATGGGCGGAAAAATCAAGGCGATGAATGAGATAACCAGCCGTGCCGAGGAGTTGGCCCGCGCCATGAGCCAGAACAAAGCCGATGACATTATCTATGACGTCGACGTGGCCTACTGGCAAGTGGTGTCGCTCGTTGCCAAACAGAAGTTGGCGAAGAGCTATGTGGACCTTGTGGAACGTCTTGACAATGATGTCAAGGCCATGCAGCAGCAAGGCGTGGCCACCAAGGCCAATGTTCTGAATGTGGATGTGAAACTCAATGAGGCCCAGGTGGACCTTACCCGTGTGAACAATGGCGTGGTGCTGGCCCGGATGTTGCTGGCGCAGCGCTGCGGCTTGCCTGTGAACACCACGTTTACCCTGGCCGATGAGAACCGCGATGAAGTGGGCACAGGCCTTCTTGTTGCAAAAACCGACATGAACACTGTGCTGGCCCGCCGTCACGATATTCGTGCGTTGGAGCTGGCTACCGAGATTTATGACCAAAAGGCCCGTGTGGAGCGTGCCGCGATGATGCCGACGCTGGCCGCCATGGCATCGGTGTATGTGACCAACCCGAATTCATTCAACGGTTTCAAGAACCGCTTCAACGGGTCGTTTGCTGTGGGCGCCGTGTTGAAAGTGCCCATTTGGCACTGGGGCGGCCTAAGCAGTAAATACAAGGCCGCTTTGGCCGAAGCGCGCATCAAGCGTTTGGAGCTGGATGACGCCCGCGACAAAATCAACTTGCAGGTGCAGCAAGCCACGTTCCGTTACGACGAGGCTTTGAAGACCTATGCCATGACCAAAGCCAATCTGGCCAAGGCCGATGAGAACCTGCGCATCGCAGGCGTGGCGTTTAAAGAAGGCGTGGCCACCGTCGACGAGGTGACAGCCGCCCAAACGGCTTGGCTCAAGGCCAACAGCGAGAAAATTGACGCCGAAATCGATGTCCGTCTGTGCGACACCTATCTGTCGAAAGTCACCGGCCTTATGAGTTATTGAGAAAAACATCAGCATCAAATAAAAACCACAAGATATGGAAACTGAAGAACAAAAAACCATCATCAAGAAAAAAGACAAAGCTTTGCTGGCGGCGCTGGCAGTGTTTGCCATCGTGATGGCCGGTATTGGCATTGTGGGGATTCTGCTCATCAAGGCTCCCGATACCACCACACAAGGTCAGGCCGATTGCGACGCTGTGCGTGTGAGCGGCAAGCTGCCCGGCAGGGTCGAGGCTATCTATGTGAAAGCCGGCGACACCGTTCACAAGGGCGACACGCTGGCCAAGGTCTATTCCTCGACAGTAGATGCCAAGCTCTATCAGGCCCAGGCCATGCAGCAGGCCGCCAACTCCCAGGAGCAGAAGGCCGAGCGCGGCACCCGCGACGAGTTGAAGAAAGGCGCCTACAACGTGTGGCAACAAGCGCTGGCCGCTCAGACCATCGCACAAAAGACCTTCACCCGCATGCAAAATCTTTACGATCAGGGAGTGGTCACCGAGCAGAAGCGCGACGAGGCCCGTGCTGCCCTCGATGCCGCCACTGCCCAGGCTCAGGCAGCCAAGAGCCAGTACGACATGGCCGTGCGCGGTGCTCAGCAAGAAGACAAGACCGCGGCCCGCTCGATGGCCAATGCCGCCCACGGCTCGGTGATGGAGGTGCAGTCGCTGCTTGAGGACCAGTATCTGCTGGCTCCGTGCGACGGCGAGGTGAGCGAGATTTACCCCCAAGAGGGTGAACTGGTGGCCATGGGCACTCCCATCATGTCGATTTCCCGACTCGACGACATGTGGGTGTCGTTCAGTGTGCGCGAGGAGAAACTCAAAGACCTTCCGATGGGCAAGGAGGTGAAAGTGACCATTCCGGCCCTGGACAACAAAGAGACCCAGATGGAGGTGTACTATATCCACGACATGGGAAGCTATGCTGTGTGGCAGGCCACCAAGGCCTACGGCGGCTACGACAGCAAGACTTTCGAGGTGAAGATGCGCCCCAAGGAGAAGGTGGAAAATCTGCGTCCCGGCATGTCGGTGCTGCTCAAGTGAGCCCGCATGAAGGCAGGGATTGCCGCCATATAGTAAATTTGTGAAGAAATAATCAACATTGACGATAAGAGATTACATACGCGAGTCATTCAAACGTGGGTTTGTGCAGATAGTGCGCCGCCCCATGTATGTGCTCATGATGCTTATCATGCCCGTTGTGGGGGCTTTGTTCCTGCTCAGCCTGATGGAGCAGGGTGCCATTCGCCAGGTGCCGGTGGGCATTGTGGACTTGGACCAGAGCAGCATGTCGCGTCAGCTGGGCCGTACCCTCAAGGCATTTCCCCAGGTGAACGTGTGCCGTGACTACAAAGACTTCACCACAGCCCGTGCCGCGGTGCAGCGTGGTGAAATCATGGGTTTCTATCTCATTCCGCCTGAACTTGAGGATCGCGCATTGGGCGGCCGCCAGCCTGTGGTGAGTTACTATGTGAACTATGCCTACATCGCTGCCGCGTCGATGCAGTTCAAGGGCTTCAAGACCATCTCGTTGCTGGCCAATGGCGGCATCGCCCAAGTGGCGCTTCGCAAGGTGGGGCTGCGCCCCGAGGCCATCAGTTCAACGTTGCAGCCTTATGTGGCCCACACCTATTCCCCGGGCAACCCCTGGCTCAACTATAATTATTACTTGTGCCTGTCGTTTGTGCCATGCTTCTTTGCGCTGTTTGTGCTGCTGGTGACCGCATTCTCGTTAGGAACCGAGTTCAAGAGCGGATTCTGCACCCAGTGGCTGCGCGCGGCCGGTGGCAACATGGTGCTTGCCCTCACCGGCAAGTTGCTGCCCCAGACGGTGATTTTCACTGCCGTGGGTTGGTTCATCCAGTGGCTCATGTACTGCGTGTTCCACTTGCCGCTCAATTGCAACCCGTGGCACATGCTGCTGGCGATGCCCCTGTTTGTCATGGCCAATCAAGGGTTTGCCGTCACCATGTTTTGCATCACCCCCAATTTCCGCTACGGCTCCACGTTGTGTTCGCTCATGGGCATGCTGTCCTTCTCATTCTGCGCGTTCTCGCTTCCCGAGGAGGCCATGTATCCGTGGGTGCAGTCGCTGGGCTACACCGTTCCCACGAAGTATTATTTCCTGTTGTCGATTGACCAGGCGTTGAACGGCATCAGCCTGTACTATTCACGAGTGTATTATGCGATGTTGGGATTGTTTATCCTGTTGCCGCTGCTCTTGTCGTGGCGACTGAAGAATGAATGTAAAAATCCTGTGTATGTCCCGTAGCAACAATCCCATATGGCGCTGGCTGGTGGAGGCCTATCGAGTGTGCCGCCGCGAGTTCACGCTCACGTTCAACGACAAGGGCGTGGTGATATTCTTCTTGTTGTTGTGCGCCATTTACCCCGTGCTTTACTCCTTGATTTATAACACCGAGGTAGAGCACGACATGCCTGTGGTGGTGATTGACGACTGCCGCTCACACTTGTCGCGCGAATTGGTGCGCCGTCTCGATGCCACCCCCGAGGTGGCCGTGGTGGCTTATGCCGCCACCATGCAGGAGGCTCGCGACCTGCTGGCCCGCAAGAAGGCCTACGGCATTGTGGCTGTGCCTCGCGATTTTGAGACGAAAGTGACGATGGGGCAGCAGTCGCACATCACGGTTTTTGCCGATATGGGCTTGATGTTCCGCTACAAAAACCTACTCATGGCCACCACCAATGTCACCCAGGATATGGGCGGCGACATCCTTCACGCCGCAGTGGCTCCTGTCCTCTATAATCATGGCGCGGTGATTGAGAACCGCCAGGTGCCCATCGGCAACACTGCCATGGGGCTGGGCAGCGCGGTGTTGCTGTTTATCTTGCCGCTGGTGGTGCAGCAAAGCATGTTGCTGGGCATCGGCATGTTGCATGGCGGGAGCATTGAGCGCCGTCGGCGCAACGGCGGTTACGACCCTCTTGGGGTCGATGCCCGTCCGGGTGCGATGCTTGCCGGTAAAATGGTGTGTTATCAGGTTATCTACATCCTGCCGGTGATTTATGCCCTTTACATCGTGCCCATGCTGTTTGATTTTCCACAGAATGCCAATCTGTTCAATATCTTGGTGCTTGCCGTGCCGTTCATCATAGCATCGGCCATGATGGGGCAGGTGCTGCGGGTGTTTGTCAACGAGCGCGAGTCGGTGTTCTTGCTCATGGTGTTCACCAGTGTGGTGTTCGTGTTCCTCACCGGTGCCTCGTGGCCACGTCATGAGATGAGCCGTTTTTGGATAGCGGTGGGCGACTGCGTGCCCTCCACATGGATGTGCAATGCCTATGTGCTCATGCAGAGCGACGGTGCCACGCTGCACAGTGTCACGCACCAGTTGAACATGCTATGGCTTCTTTGCGGCATTTTCACTGTCTTGGCCTATGTGGTGGAGCGATGGGTGAGCCGTCCGCGTTACCGCAATTGGCAGGAGAAGTCGGCAGCCAATCCTTCGGCCCTGCATAAGTACGACCTCTACAAGCATGGCCTGGGCTGAGCCATAATGGCTTTAAGGCGGTAATCAGTTGTTTTTTCACAATATCTGGTGGAAAAAGGTGCAAAGCGATAAAATTTTGTTATCTTTGCAGCGTATAACCAATCGAAATTGAATTTTGGACCCTGACCCTCTTTTATGTGGCTTGAATTTTTTGTGCGGCATCCTTGCCCAAGCACATCAGGCCTCTGTTACAATCAACGTACCCACTTTAGGAAGCATTTTTGCCATACTGGTAGCCCTGTGTGGCTTGTTGCTGTCGGCGTTTAATTCCGGTTCGGAAATCGCCTATTTCTCGTTGACGCCTGATGACGTGGAGCGCATCGAGGACGACGGCCAGCGCGCCCGCGTGTCGTGGCTGCTGTCCAATCCCGAGCGGCTGCTTTCCACCATCTTGATAGGCAACAATCTGGTGAACGTGATGATTGTCATCGTGCTGAACTATGCGATGAACCAGATATTCCACTTCGAAAGTGCGGCAGTCGATTTTCTGGTTCAGACGGTGATATTGACTTTTCTCATCCTGCTCTTTGGAGAGGTGATTCCCAAACTTTATGCCACCAATAACAACCGAACGTTTGCGGCAATGGTGTCGGGGCCGTTATGTGTGGCCGTGCGCTTGTTCTCGCCGCTGTCGCGCATCCTGGTCAAGGGCACCGGCATTGTGAGCAAGGTGGTGAGTGAAAAGGCCGACGACATCTCGATGGACGACCTGTCGCACGCCCTGGAGCGCAGCGACATGAAGAGCGAGGAGGAGAAGGAGCTGCTGGAGGGCATCCTCACCTTTGGCGAGAAGACGGTGAGTGAAATCATGCGTCCGCGCATCGATGTGGTGGATGTGGATTATAACGACAAGTTCACCGATGTGGTGAACAAGGTGATTGAGGCCGGCTATTCGCGCATGCCCGTCTATGATGAGCAGCCCGACAACATCAAGGGCATCCTTTATGCCAAGGATTTGTTGCCCTACATAGGCAAGCGCGATGACGACTTCCGCTGGCAGACGCTGTTGCGTCCGGCCTATTTTGTGCCCGAAACCCGCATGATTGACGACCTGCTGGAAGATTTCCGCAAGAAGAAGATGCACATGGCCATCATCGTCGATGAGTATGGCTGCACACAAGGCATCGCCACGCTGGAGGATGTGCTGGAAGAGATAGTGGGCGACATCGACGACGAATACGACACCGAGGAGAAATTTTATACCCGGCTGAACCAAAACACCTACATGTTCGACGGGAAAACCCTGCTGAGCGACTTTTTCCGTGTCCTTGACCTGGACGACGATGTGCTGGGCGATGCCACGGCCGATGCCGAAACGATAGCCGGACTGTTGCTTAACATCAAGGGCGATTTTCTCAAGGAAAACGAGGAGGTGCAGTGCGGTCCGTTGTCGTTCACGGTGACCAAGGTGGTTCGCTACCGAATAGCCAAGGTGAAAGTGAAAATCAATGAGGAAGCCCTGGCTGCCTCGGCCAATAAATAAAACAGGACAATCAAATACCATAGAAAACGACATGCCATACCTTAGAAAAGTACCATATCCCGACGGAACCCACATCTATTTGTGGGAGCTCAACGAGTCGCCTGCCGAACTTACGGCACAGTGCAAGCGCCGGGGGTTGAAAACCCTGGGATTGCGTCCCAGCATGGCACGCTCAAGGCAGTGTGAACTACTTGTCGAGTCGCTGTTGCTGCACATTATATTCGGTGAGCCGGTGGAACTGCGGCATTTGCCCGGCGGCCAGCCTTATGTGACCTCCCACCATGATGTTCACATCAGTGTGTCGCACACACACAGCCTGGTGTGCGTGGCCATCAATGCTCATCACCGCATCGGAATTGACGTGGAGACCTGGGGCACGCGAGTGCTGCGTGTGCGCGACAAGTTTCTCAGTGCTGCCGAGCAGCAATTCGTCGCCCCTGGAGACACCGATTCCCATTTGGTGGCATGGACGGCCAAGGAGGCCCTTTACAAGGCTCACGGCCAAGCGGGCGTGAGCCTCACAGCCGACTTGAGCCTTGAGCCATTTAAGTCGCTGGGAGGTGGAACGCTGACTCTCCATGCTCATTGCCAAGGCGAGAAATACGAGTTGAGAACCACAGCATGGAGCGACCACATGATAACATTGGCCTACCGTGTTGCCGACATTGAAAATATAGAAAAAACATAACGCAATGAAAACAAAACACATCCTTGCTGTGGCCGCCATCGTGGCCGGCTGCGGCACCTCGCTGGCCTGCACCAATCTGCTGGTGGGCAAGAATGCCAGTGCCGACGGCGCTGCGATGATCACCTATGCCGCCGATGCCCACACCATCTATGGCGACCTGCAATACCTGCCGGCGGCCGATCATGCGCCAGGCTCCATGCGTTCCATCGACGACTGGGACACCGGCCTGCATCACGGGGAGATTCCCGAGGTGGCCCACACCTATGCCGTGGTGGGAAACATGAACGAGCATCAGCTCACCATCGCCGAGAGTACTTATGGCGGTCGCCATGAGCTTACCGACACTACCGCCGGTGCCATTATGGACTATGGCAGCCTCATCTATGTGACCTTGCAACGTGCCCGCACCGCCCGCGAGGCCATCCAGGTGATGACCGACCTGGTGGCTCGCTATGGCTATAACAGTGAGGGCGAGTCATTCTCCATCGGCGACCCCAACGAGATTTGGGTGATGGACATGATAGGCAAGGGCGGCAAGGAGAAAGGCGCCGTGTGGGTGGCTGTGCGCATTCCCGATGATTGTATCGCCGGGCATGCCAACCAGTCGCGCATCTATCGTTTTCCCCTCAAGGACAAGGAGAACTGCATCTACTCGAAAGACGTTATCAGCTTTGCCCGCAAGATGGGCTATTTTAATGGCAAGGACGCCGACTTCGAGTTCTCGACGGCTTACGCACCCAGCGATTTCGGCACCCTGCGCGGATGCGACGCACGCGTGTGGAGCTATTTCAACCGCTTTAAGAGCGGCATGGATGCCTATCTGCCATTTATCCGTGGCAAAAAAGGTGCCGAGGTGATGCCCCTCTATGTGAAGCCCGACCGCAAAATTTCGGTGCGCGACCTGCAAGAGATGATGCGCGACCACTTTGAGGGAACGCCTTTCGACATGACCAAGGACCCGGGTGCCACCAACTACTGGGGTGTGCCTTACCGCTGGCGCCCCATGGAGTTTAAGGTGGATGGCGAAACCTACAGCATGGAGCGTGCCATCGCCACCCAGCAGACAGGCTGGGTGTTTGTGGCGCAAATGCGCTCGTGGATGCCCGCGCCAGTGGGCGGCGTGCTGTGGTTCGGCGTGGATGATGCCAACACGGCCGTCTTCGTGCCCATGTATTGCTGCATGACCGAGGTGCCCGCCAGCTATGCCCGCGGCCAGGCCGACCTCTACACCCTGAACTGGGACAGCGCGTTCTGGGTGAACAACTGGGTGGCCAATCAAGCCTATGGCCGCTATTCGGTGATGATTGACGACATCCGCAAGGTGCAACGCTCGCTCGAAGACGGTTTTGCTCAGCGCCAGCCCCAAGTGGAGAGCCAAGCACAGGAATTGCTGAGGAATGGTGATGCGGCCCAAGCCGTGCAACTGCTCACCAACTACAGCGTTGACGCCGCACAAGACGCCACTGCGCGCTACCGCCGACTGGGCGAGTATTTGTTTGTGAAATACATGGACGGCAATGTCAAGAAGGAGAAGGACGGGCAGTTTGAGCGCAATGAGGCCGGCATGCCTGTGCAGCCCACATGGCCCGGCTATACGCCTGAATATTACCAGACCGTGGTCCATGGCAGCGGTGACCGCCTGAAGGTGATTGAGCCTGAAAAGTAAATTTTCCTGACAGGAAATATTGACAAGGCCCCGATGGGAATTAAACCAAAGGGGCCTTTTTAGTGTCAAAACGAAAAACTACGACAATGACCAAGACAATGAGATGGAACAATTACCTGCTGGCCGCATTGCTTATGTGCTCGTCGCTGCTGGCCGCAGCCGCCCCCAATTTTACCTCCGAGCGGCTCAACTATCAGATTGTGTATCAATGGGGCCCCATCTGGAAACATGCGGGTGACGCCACCTTGAGCATCAACAAAAAAGGGAGCGGATACTTGGCCATGCTCACTGGCAAAACACGCTCCTGGGCCGACAAGGTGTACCCCGTGCGCGACACGCTCAAATGCACGCTCAATGCCGGCATGCAGCCCCTCAAGTATGAGAAATTGACCCACGAAAAGGACTATTATGCCCGCGACGAGGTGAACTTCACCTATAACTACAGCCACACCAGCGCCCAGTGCTACCGCTACAGGCCCGGCCGCGAGACGGTGTCGCTGGAGCTGAAAGCCCAGTGCCAGGCCTACGACATGCTCAGTGTTTTTTATATGCTGCGTGGCATCGACTACGATGCGTTGAGTCAGAACAAGGCTATCACCACCGTCATTTTCTCGGGAAAAGAAAAGGAATACCTCACCATCCGCTACATGGGCAAGAAAACAGTGAAGTTGCGTGATGGAAGTCGCCACGACTCCTACCACATTAAGTTTAAATTCACTCAAAAAAGCGGCAAACAGTCGAGCGACGACCTTGACGCGTGGATGAGCGCCGATGTGGCGCGCATCCCACTGCTGCTCGAAGGAAAGCTGCCCGTGGGTAAGGTGAAGTGCTACTACGCGCAGTGAGCGTGCCGGCTTGCGCTTTTGGAACCTCAAATAGTTTGTAATTGCTGAATTTTCGCTATATTTGCAAAAAATGCGAATTATGAAAAAGACTATCATTCACTTTTTTGCCTTGGGACTTATTCTTAGTGTGCCCTGTGGCTGTAAGAACGACAAACAGGCGGCTGCCGTGGCAGCGGTGCCTGAGACTGAAAACGCAGTCACCACCGATAAAACTCCTCTTCCTGACGATGAGGCTCAGGAAGTACCCGACGAGAAAATGGAGAAACAGGGCGGAATGTATGACCCAAGTGACGTGGCCCGGTTCTGGAAGAAACGCACCATCCAAGTGCCCGGAAGCAAGAACGACATTGTGGCCCTTTTTGAGGCGTTCTACACCGAGTGGCCCACCGTGGAAGGCAACCGAATTGTTCATATGACCAACCCGGCACTGGCCCCTGAGCATGAGAGGTATGAGTGGGGCTCTGTGATCGACCGGAAGAATGGCTATGTGGAGTCGGCCTGGTACGAGTGTGAAGACGAAGACCTGGGCACCGTGTCGGCTTGTGTGTGGAACCGTAAAAACGGCCACAAGCTCTTCGCTGTGAACTTTGCCTCCGAAAAACATTTCGTGTGCTTCTATGACTACGACCCCGCCAAGCGAACGCTCACCCCTGAGGAGAGCCCAATCAAAAAGGAGCATTTTAACTTCCCTGACAAAGAGCCCTTGTGGTACACGCTGCCTCAAGAGGGGAAGACGCTTGAAGTGGTAGAACGTGTCGATGATGACTATAAAGTGTGGAGCACATACTATCAGTTCGATGGCCAGAACTTGAAGTTTGCCGGTCATGAACAATGACAGTGTAATGACAATCTCATTTTTCGGCGCAGGTCATCGACTGATGGCTTGCGCCGATTGCTCATGCGAGGTGGGGCACAGGAGCGCGGCAAGGCGTTACCCGGGGGCGAGAAGACGGGCGCAATTTGGCCGATTGGGAAAAAAATTGTAATTTAGCGGTTTGAAACAACCGAAAGAGATAATGAAAGAACGAAAGATACGCATTGGCATCACCCAAGGGGATACCAATGGAATAGGACTCGAGGTGGTGCTCAAGGCACTGTCGGACCCTGCCATGACCGAACTGTTTGTGCCGGTGATTTACGGCTCGAGCAAGGTAATCTCATATCATCGCAAGGGGTTGGAACTTCCTGCAATGCAAATGAATGTGGTGGGCAATGTGGAGCGCGTACGCGACACGTCGGTCAACATAGTGGATTGCTGCGGCAATGAAGAAGTGAAAGTGGAACTGGGCGTGCCCAGCAAGATTGCCGGGCGTGCGGCTTATATGGCGCTTGAGGCGGCAGTGGCCGACCTGAAAGCCGGCAACATCGACGCACTGGTGACTGCTCCCATCAACAAGGATAATATCCAGAGCAGTGAGTTTACATTTCCGGGACACACCGAGTATCTGGAGAGTGTGGCCGGCGACGGCTTCCATGCGCTGATGGTGCTTCACAATGCCGATTTGCGCGTGGCGCTGGTGACCACGCACCTGCCTATCAAGGATGTGGCTGAGGCCATCACCCGCGAGTCGGTCTTGACCGCACTTACGGCTTTCGATGCCTCACTGCGCCGCGACTTCGGCTTGGAGCGCCCGCGCATTGCCGTGCTGTCGCTCAATCCCCACGCAGGTGAGAACGGGCTGATGGGTCATGAGGAGCAGGAGACCATCCGTCCGGCTATGGAGCAGGCTCTCGATGAGAACCGGATTCTGAGTTTCGGCCCGTATGCAGCCGACGGCTTTTTCGGCAGCGAGGCGTGGCGTCATTTTGATGGCGTGCTGGCCATGTATCACGATCAGGGATTGGCCGCTTTCAAGACTTTGGCCATGGACGACGGCGTGAACTTCACCGCTGGCCTGCCGTTTGTCCGCACCAGCCCCGACCACGGCACTGGTTATGACATCGCCGGAAAAGGAGTGGCGAAAGAATCGTCGATGCGAGCCGCCATCTATGCGGCCATTGATGTGTGCCGTAACCGAATGCGGTGGGACGAGGCCCAAGAAAACCCCTTGCGCAAGGTGTATCATGACCGCGGAAAAGACAATGTGGTGTTGGACCTGACAAGCGACGAAGAATGAACTATGCCATTATAGCAGCCGGTGAAGGCTCGCGCCTGGCCCAAGAGGGTGTTGCACGTCCCAAGCCCCTTGTGCTTCTCAACGGCGAGCCGATGATAGGACGCCTGATAAACCTCTTTGTGCGTTGCCATGCCGAGAGCATCAGCGTCATTGTCAATGAGCAAATGACCGAGGTGCAAGACTACCTGCGGTCGCTTTCGCTGCCTGTGCCCATGCATCTGGTGGTGAAATCCACTCCCAGCTCGATGCATAGCTTTGCCGAACTGAGCCGTGTGCTTCCTGAAGGCAAGTTCTGCCTGACGACAGTCGACACCATTTTCCGTGAGAAGGATTTCGCCCGGTATATTGATGCCTTTGAGTGCGACACATGCCACGACGGCATGTGGGCAGTCACCCCCTTTGTTGACGATGAGAAACCCCTGTGGGTTGCCGTGGACAACAATATGGACATTACTGCATTTCTTGACTCCAATCCCGACGGGTGTGCACACTTGGTGAGCGGCGGAGTGTATGCGATGACCCATCGGGCCTTCCCCGTGCTTTACGACTGCTTGGAGAGCGGCGTGTCGCGCATGCGCAATTTTCAGCGTGCGCTCGTTGCCGCGGGAATGCGCCTGCAAGCCTATAGCATCGACAAAATCGTCGACGTGGACCATGCCGGCGACATTGCCACGGCCGAAGAATTCTTAAATACTGATAACCGATAATCGATAATTGATAGTTATGGCAGATATAAAAATTGCTGGAATCATGCGGGCTGGCGCTTATTCGCCCAACCACATCGGAAACGACACAGCTATCTTCAATCTCACTGCTGAGCAACTGCGCAAGCGTGGCTGCCAGGTGAATGTCTACAGCGAGGAACAATTCAACCGCGACGGGGTGAACGGTGAGGACTTTGTGCTGGCCATGTGCCGTGAACAGTCTTCAATAGAACGTCTGCAACGGCTGGAAGACGACGGCCTGCTGGTCATCAACTCGGGCTATGGCATTGAAAACTGCACCCGGGAGCGAATGACCCGCATTTTGCTGGGCAATGGCATCCCCTATCCCGAAAGCCTGATAGTGAACACCAACGAGAACATCAAACCCGCGCTCAAGAAGGCCGGCTTCAAAAGTTGCTGGATTAAGCGTGGCGACTTCCATGCCATGCACAAGGAAGATGTGAGCTATGTGCGTCACATCGACGAAGCGCAAGAGGTGCTGCAAGAGTATTTTTATCGTGGCATCAAGCGTGCCGTCATCAATGTGCACCTGGTGGGCGACCTTGTGAAGTTTTACGGTATCAAGGACAGTCCTTATTTCTTTTGGTTCTATCCTTTTGATGCGGGGCACAGCAAATATGGCTGGGAAGAGGTGAACGGCCGTTCGCAAGGCATCACTTTCGATGTGAAAGCGCTCAAGTCGATGTGTCAACGTGCCGCCGAAGAGCTCAACGTGATGATTTATGGCGGTGATTGCATCGTGGGTGAGGGTGGCGACATCAAAATCATTGATTTCAATGACTGGCCCAGTTTTGCTCCATGCCGTAACGAGGCGGCGCCTCACATTGCCAAGGCCATTCTCGCCGCAATCAAGGCACATTGATTATTATTCAAAACGAAAAATCTCACAACATGAGTCTTAGAGAAGAATACAAATCCTCACTCAAGTCGATGGACACTGAGGAACACATTGATTTATACTTCTATCGCCCGTTGGGCTTTGCTTGGGCAAAACTGTTTGCCAAGTTGGGTGTTTCTCCCAATGCCGTGACCGTTGCGTCCATCTTTTTGGGCGTGGCCGGTGGCATCCTGCTCTACTTTGGACAACCCGGACTCGCCTGGCTCAACTATTTGGGAATTTTCCTTATCATTTGGGCCAATACTTACGACAGTGCCGATGGCCAGCTGGCCCGCATGACCAAGCAATACTCGCGGTTGGGTCGCATCCTCGACGGACTGAGTGGCGATTTTTGGTTTGTGGCCATTTATTTCGCATTGGTGTTCCGTGAGTTGGATTTCGGCGATGCCTGGCCCGGACATTTTTTTGCCGACCATCCTTGGGTGATTTGGGTGTTGGCCGTTGCCGCAGGGCTCAGTCATGCCAAGCAGGCTGCAAGCGCCGATTACTACCGTCAGTTTCATTTGTATTTTCTGAAAGGTAAGGAAGGAAGTGAGTTGGATAGCACCGACGCCCTGGACGCAGCTTATGCAGCTGTGCCGTGGCAGGGTAATTTCTGGAAAAAACTCACTATGCTGGTCTATCGCAATTACACCGCCAACCAAGAGGTGCTCACTCCGCGGATGCAGGCGTTGCGCCGTGAACTCAAAGAGCGCTATGGCGACGATGTGCCCCAGGATTTCCGCGACCGCTTCCGTGTCAAGAGCCTGCCTCTGATGAAATACACCAACATGCTGTCGTTCAACACACGCATCATTGCCATGTTTGTGTCGGTCATCATCGACATGCCGTGGCTTTATTTCGTCTTTGAGCTGCTTGTGCTCAACATCATGATGGTCTACATGATCATGCGTCATGAGCATTTTTGTCGCAATTTTGTGGCTCAATTAAGGCGAGAGGCATGACACAGGGCATCATCTTTGATTACGGTGGCACGCTCGACAGCCGTGGAGTGCATTGGAGCGAGGTGATTTGGGCCGCTTACGAGCGTGTGGGCGTGAAAGTGAGCAAGTCGCAATTCCGCGAGGCCTATGTTTATGCCGAGCGGGAATTGGCTCGCGTGCGTCACATCCTTCCCGATGATGACTTTTTGAGCTTGTTGCAAAAAAAGATGCGCATTGAACTCTCTTGGCTGTCCGCGCACGGACTGTTGCCTGCTGAGCATGCTGAAGAGATGGCGCTTGCCGTTGCAGCCGAGTGTGATGCCCAGGCTCGTGCTTGCATTGCCGAGGCTTTGCCTGTATTGGAAATCTTGTCGGCCCGTTATCCGTTGATGTTGGTGAGCAACTTTTATGGCAATGTGGATTCGGTGCTGCGTGGTTATGGTATCCGTCATTTTTTCAAGGGCATTATCGAGAGCGCCGTGGTAGGTGTGCGCAAGCCCAATCCCACGTTGTTCAAATTGGGCGTTGATGCCCTGGAGCTGGCGGCAGCCGATGTGTTGGTGGTGGGGGACAGCCTGAAGAAAGACATCTTGCCTGCCGAGTCATTGGGTTGTCAGGTGCTTTGGCTCAAGGGAAAGGGATGGACAGCCGATGAGGATGAGCAGACCCATCCCCGCACCATCACCCGCATTGAGCAGGTGCTGGAATATGTCTAAAATACGAAAAAACACTAAAATGTTTAAAAATCTTTAAAGGGCTGTAAATTTATGTATTTGCGACCTAAAACGCATTTTTTTTGCCCCGAAACCCCAACGTGCGATTAACAATTGGAAACACTTTTGTGCCCATTTGTAGGCATCTTTGATGAATGTTAGCATTTGTCGCTAAGTTATAAGGTAAATTAACTAAAAAGATACACTATTTAATTGTTTAGTTCAAAAAAAGGCAGTAATTTAGCGCCGAATTTTTCGCTTTACGGAGTGATGAACAAAGAATACAAACAATTAAAAGTAGAATAGTATTTTAAATTATGAAAAATCCAAATCTTAAGCCCGCTACCGGCAAGCTCGGTATTATGGTTGTAGGACTGGGTGCAGTGAGCACCACCTTTATTACTGGCGTGTTGATGGCTCGCAAGGGTCTGACCAAGCCTGTTGGTTCAATGACGCAGTACGACAAAATCCGCGTGGGTCGCGGAGCCGAGAAGAAGTATCTTCCTTACAACGAAATCGTGTCGATGCCTTCGCTCAACGACATCGTGTTCGCTGCATGGGATGTTTATCCTGTCAATGCTTACGAGAGTGCCATCAATGCCGAGGTGCTCAAGGAGAAAGACATTGAGCCGGTGAAGGATGAACTGATTGCCATCAAGCCGTTGAAGGCCGCTTTTGACAAGAACTATGCCAAGCGTCTTGATGGTGACAACGTGAAACAATGCACCAGCCGCTGGGACATGGCCGAGCAAATTCGTGAAGATATCCGCAACTTCAAGAAAGAGAGCGGAGCCGACCGTATTGTGGTGCTGTGGGCTGCCTCGACCGAGATTTATGTGGCTCCTGATATGAAATATCACGGCACGCTGGCTGCCCTGGAGCAGGCTATGAAGGACGATGTGAAGGATAAAGTGGCTCCCTCGATGTGCTATGCTTATGCGGCTTTGATGGAGGACGCTCCCTTTGTGATGGGTGCTCCCAACACCACCGTCGACATCCCCGCCATGTGGGAGCTGGCCGAGAAGACTCAGTTGCCCATCGCCGGCAAGGACTTCAAGACCGGCCAAACGCTCGTCAAGAGTGGTTTCGCACCCATTATCGGCACCCGTATGCTGGGCCTGAACGGCTGGTTCTCGACCAACATTCTGGGTAACCGCGACGGCCTCGTGCTCGACGAGCCCGCCAACTTCCGCACCAAGGAGGTGAGCAAGCTGTCGACCCTTGAGTCGATTCTCGTTGCCGACGAGCAGCCCGACCTGTACAGCAACTACTACCACAAAGTGCGCATCAACTACTATCCTCCCCGCAACGACAACAAGGAAGGATGGGACAATATCGACATCTTTGGCTGGATGGGTTATCCCATGCAAATCAAGATTAACTTCTTGTGCCGTGATTCGATTCTTGCCGCACCGCTCTGCCTCGACCTGTGCTTGCTCATTGACTTGGCACACCGTGCCGGCCGCTATGGCACACAGCGCTTCCTGAGCTTCTTCCTCAAGAGCCCGATGCACGACTACACCAAGGATGAGGTGCCTGTGAACCACCTGTTCCAGCAGTATGTCATGCTCAAGAACGCCATCCGTGAGATGGGCGGTTATGAGGCTGATGAAGAAATCGACTAAAAACTGATTAAAATAACATTTAATAAAATCCCGGCTTAGGTCGGGATTTTTTTCGCCTAATATATAAGGTGATAATAAAAAAATTTCTACCTTTGCATCCGAAAAACTAACAGGATTAGATTCTCAAAACTACCGGTATGCAACAAATCATACAAGAAAGCCCGCGCGAAGAGAAGAAGAAAAGCGTGTCGTCAATTCCCATCAGGGCGTATTTCATGGCCTGTGCCCGAAATTGGTATTGGTTCGTGATTTCAGTGATTCTTTTTGGCTGTATTGCCTATCTGTACTCTAAATCGCAGCCATTGCGTTATTCGGCCAATGCGCTCATTTTGGTTCAGACCAAAGACAGCAACCAGGGAACCCAATCGCAGACGTTTTCCGACTTGGGCATCAGTACGGGTGTGAATTTCATCCCCAACGAGCGTTACAAAATTCGTTCGACCAAGCTTATGGAGAACGTGGTGAATACGCTTGGAGCCAACATCCAGTACTATGGTCATGTATTTTTGCGCGATGTGTGTTTATATAAGAGTACACCATTGCAGGTGACTCCACTCCGGCAAGTCACTCAAGGCTTTACCGTGACGGTGATTCCTAAAGGCGGAGAAGACATTGAGTTTAAGGTTGATGGCGACGGCGGATGGAAAAAAGCCCACTTTGGCAACAAAGTGAATACTAAGTATGGTCCCATTGCTATCACCAAGACCAAGAATTTCAAGCCTGAAGGGCACATTGATTTCAAGGTGATTGTGAGGATTTCAACGCCAGAATCAATGGCACGCCGCTTGGTGGGCAGCCTTGCCGCCGAGAGTGCCGACAAGCAGAGTGATGTGGTGAAGCTGACCATGAGCGGCGAAAACTACGACCAATGCGTCGACGTGCTCAATGCTGTGATTGCCAGCTATAACCAAGATGCTATCAACGACAAGAATCTGGTGGCCCGCAGCACCGAAGCCTTTATTGCCGATCGTGTGGAAGCTCTCTCGAAAGACTTGAGCGGCGTGGACAGCCAGGTGGCTGCACTGAAGGTGAACGCAGCCGGAAGTACCATTTTTGCCGACCCCGGCAATGTGATGCGGTCGGCCAGCGACGCAGCCGAGGTGGGCGTGCAGGTGGCTTTGGCAAGAAATGTGTATGACTATATCGGCAAGATGTCGAGCACCGACCTCATCCCGGGCAATACCGGTATTGCCAATTCGGGTGTTGAAGGCCAGATTTCCCAGTACAATGAGATGATGCTCCGATATCAGAAGATCGCGTCGACGTCAAGTAGCGAAAACCCCGTAATGGTCGACTTGAGCAACCAGCTTGCGTCGATGAAGGGCAACATCATGCGTGGCCTGTCGAACTACATCAATTCTTTGCAGATGAAGCAGGCACAGGCCCGCTCGCAGCAAAGTCTGTCCACTGGAAGCATCGTTGCCGTTCCGTCGCAAGAGAAAGCCATTACCGAGGTCACCCGCCAGCAGAAAATCAAAGAGCAGCTTTACCTTTATCTGCTTAACAAGCGCGAGGAAAATGCGTTGCAGCTTGCCATCACCGAGCCCAACGCCAAGATTATTGAGAGTGCTTCGGGCAGCACCGCCCCCATTTCTCCCATTCCTTCACGCATCATGATGATGGGTCTGCTGCTGGGATTATTGCTGCCGGCTTTGCTCCTTTATGGTTTGTTCTGGTATTATTCGCTGGATAATCGCATTCACACCCGTCACGATATTGAAGAAATGGTCGACATCCCCATCATTGGCGAGCTGCCGCGTAAAAAGCAGCACCAACTCGACCAAGAGATTGTTGTCACCGAAACGGGGCATGACCGTATCACCGAGGCATTCCGAATCATACGTTCCAACCTCGACTTTATGCTCATGGGCCGTGAGGGTGACGATGAGAATAAGGGTGTAGTGATACAGTTCACATCCACCATGTCGGGCGAAGGTAAGAGTTTTGTGGCTGTGAACATGGCATTGAGCCTTGCGCACACTGGCAAAAGAGTGATTGCCGTTGACCTTGACCTGCGCAAGGGCCGTTTTAGCGAGTATGCAGGTATCGACAGTGTGAGCAACGGTGCCAGCGCTTACTTGTCGGGCAAACTCACCGACCTGAACCAAGTGGTGAACAAGGGCGTTTTGGGTAATGCCAATCTCGACATGATTGCTGTGGGTGCCATTCCCCCCAATCCCACCAACTTGCTGATGAGTGAAAACTTCAAGCGGATGATTGACTACCTGAAGAATAGTTACGATTACGTTATTCTCGACACCGTGCCTTATAACATCATTGCCGATGCAGGACTGATTAACCGCTATGTGGATTTGACTATCTATGTGATTCGTGACGGCAAGGTCGACAAGCGTTACCTGGAAGACATTGACAAGATGAACCGTGCCAAGAAAATCAAGAATCTCACAATTCTCATCAACGACATCAACGTCGAGGGCAAGCACTATGGCTACGGAGCTTACGGCAGCTATGGTTATGGCTACGGCTATGGCTCTTATGACGACGATGACAAGAAGGCTTGATGCCTGCGGGTATCGTCGGCTTCATATAGTACAAATATCAAGGGCAGTCACCATTACGGCGGCTGCCCTTGATTGGTATGACGGGCATGTTATACATCTGTGGTGAAAGTCCACACGGGGCGTAGTCACCGACGAACCCTATAGTGACTTGCAAGTTTCAAGCGGTGACGCTTGGGAGAGAAGAAGCAATAGCGAAATCGTGGCTTGACGAACAGAAATCAGATACGAAGGCGTATCAAGCGGACAAGTTGGCCAAAGGCAACGAAGTTCCCAAAGGTGACCGTA
>JAFUWD010000047.1 GCA_017483645.1 Muribaculaceae bacterium
CAAACTGCTTTCGCTCAATGGCTTGGACTCTTTGCGCACAAACTTCTGTGGCACATAGTCGTTTTTCAGCCAAAGAAAGAAAGCCTTGAAGCACTCCTTATCGAACTTCCTCAGTGAGATATGGGTCTTGCGTTTTGCCTCTAAAAACTCCCTCATGCGGTCTTGGAGATACTGGGTCTGCCGAATGACAGACTTGGAATACTCGCCACTGGCGGTTATCAGGTCAATATAGGTCTGAATCCAGCCCATGAGTTCAGGGGAATCATCGGCAGCATCCTCACGGGCAACAGTCTGATGCCCTTTCTCTGGGATGGTCTCAGGGTGAAGAATCCGCTCGGCTCGTATCTGGTGCGCACGTTTCAGCGTTTCCTCGTTCGCCGCCTTGGTCTGTTCGTCAACCTCTGGCAGCAGGTAGAGGGAAAGGAACTCGAACTTGCGCTTGCCATTGTCATAGATGTCAAGATACAGGCTCTTGTTGTCGTTTTCGAGGTCTTTCTGTCTGAGTGTGATGGTCATAACACTTGTTTTATTTCAGTGGATGGTGATTACTTGAACATTCCATCAATGAGGTTGATGGCTTCCTCCTTCTTCTTATCCACGATTTTAGCGTAGATTTCAGTGGTCTGGAGGTTGGTGTGTCCCATCAGTTTACTGGTGGTATAGAGGTCTGCGCCAAGTGTCAGCATCATTGTGCCGAAGGTGTGGCGGCTGCAATGGAATGAGATATGCTTGTCGATACCAGCATCCTTAGCCCATTTGCGGAGTGCCCTGCCTATAACGGTCTGGGTGGTGGGTATGTCAAAGAAGGGAATCTCTCTTCCCTTTGGTTTGGGCATCCACCGTTTTGCCTCTTCCGAAAGTGGGATGATAACTGGCTTCTCCGTCTTCTGCATTTCCATGTCGATATACTCGCCTTGTCCGTCAGGAGTCTTGAAGATGTGCATCGGGGCGAGCCTGTACATGTCGCTCAGGCGAAGCCCTGTGAAGCAAGCGAATATGAACGCTTGCTTTACCTCTGGGCGGTAACTGTCGGTTGCCATGAGTTTACGCAGTTCCTCGATGGTCAGATACTCCTTCGTGCCGTCCTTGGGCTGGATGCGTTCCTTGGCATCAAGTTCCTTCATTGGATTGCTCCTGAGAATGCCTTGGCGCACGGCATTATTGAGGGTAGTAGAGAACATTCCGAGGTAGCGGCTTGCCGTGTTCTCGCTGATGGGTCTTGGCTTGATGTGGATGCAGTGGGAGTTCGGGAAGGTGCGGAGAAACTTCACATAGCCTCGGCAGAAGTCGGCATCGACATCTTCAAGAGTGACAAAACCCTTCTTGGTCTCATCCAGATACTTCTCGATGGTGTTGAGCATTTCGACACGACAGTGAAGGGTTGACTTCTTCGTGCCAACGCCACCTTCACAGTACTTCTTAATCCATGCTGTCAGGAGCATTGAACCTTGCTTAACGGTGTCCCACTCTTGGATGCCGTGACCACGGAGAGCCATGATGCGCTCTGCCTTGATGCGTTCTGCAACTGCCATCGTCTTTTTGTTCTGCTCCTTGCAAAGTGGATTGACCTCTGGAACGAGATAGAGCTTCAGATACTCATACTTTCTCACTCCCTTCCAGTAGATGTCAAGATAGATGCTCTTGTTACCATCTGCGAGAGACTTCAACCGAATCTTAATCGGCTCTTTCAGCTTGACTTGTTTTCTTGGTCTGCCCATAATCTATGACGTTTATTATTATGTATTCTGTTCTTTCGGACTTGACGCTTACTTGTTTCAGGCTTCAGGGAGGGTGAACCTTGTCACATGATGATAAGTCCTTTCTTTACCCTTCATTCTGCCCTTGATTTGTGATGCAAATATAAGAAAATCAATCCATATATGAGAAACAAATCAGAAACAAGAAACAAAGATTTATATCTTTTTAAGGGTCATTTTGGCAAGAATCGGAAAAGTGAAAAAACCGCATAAGTAATTGAGTGATAACGAGTTTACTTTCATTTGTTTTCTTGTGCTTTCTCGCCACTTTTGAAGGACTAAGATGTTCTTGACATCCTGCTCCTCATTGTTCATGGCGATGTACACGCTGATGGCACCAACCACGGCAACGACACCAGCGATGGCGTAACAGAGCTTGTCCACATAGGGAACGTACTTGGCAATCTCCTCCGTTACGGTGGAGAGAGCACTGGTTCCTGCGGTGTAGTCACCGGCTGAGTTCTGGGCGAAGGTGGCGACAGTGCCACAGAGAAGCATCAACGCGAGCGTCTTCATGCGGCTGGCAGTGAAGATGTTCTTTGCTAACTGTTTGATTTTCTTCATTTCTTTCTTGTTTTACAGATTTTTAATTTGTTACACACGATATATTCTCGTCTGGCCAGTTGAGATTCCGTTATCCTGAATTGTTTTCCTTTTGTCTGTTATCCTGTTGGTATCGTGTACATTTTATATGATGTTGTAGCCGAAGAAGGCGGGAAAGAGGATGAACGCGCCAATCATGAAGAGGCATGCGCCTAAGAGCATGAGGATGGACTTGGTGATGTCGCCCTCGCCCGTGGTCATCTTGAAATAGATCTGCAAGGCACCGATAATGGCGATGATGGCAGCGATGGCATAAGAGAGATAGACTACATAGAGCATCATCGTGACCGTGTAGTCGTGGGCGTTGGCCAAGGCATCCGCTCCCCAGCTGTAGTCCACACCACCGCACTTGGCAGCGGCAAGCTGTGGCTGGAGGAGTAGGATGCAGGCCATGAACACCCCAAAATACAACCTATGACACAAACAAAGTTTTTTCATGCGTTAGTTCTCGTTTGGAAGATTTTCGGACCACCGGGCTTCTGGTTGATGAGCATGTCAACAAAGGGTTCCGGCTCTACGGCTCCCGTGCTGTCCACCTCTACGTCTGGGAGTATTCCGGCAATGTCTGCACATACTTCCGTTGCAGCCCTCATCTCGTTCTTCACCTTCTCCTGATACCTTTCGGCATCCTCCTCATTGTCTATAAAGGTAAGGCCGGAGTTGCTGGAATCGTCATCCTGACCGTCGCCGATACGGAATCCGTCACCGCTCTCCGATACCGTAGTGGGTTTCTCTGCGTCGGTATTCATCTGACTTACGTCGATTTCTTCTTCCTTTGCCTCGGGAGCATCCTTCTTACCATATACATCCTGCGTGATGATGACAGAATAGTATATGGCATAGAGTACCGTGACTACTAAAACGAATATGGCAAATGCACTCATTTTGATACTTGGTTTTGTGTTCAACTTCACTTTTGCGAGTGCAAAGGAATATATTTTATTTTGCTGAAAACTTGAAAAAAAGAAGAAACAATCGAATATTAACAAGTGTTGAACTTTGAGTATTAAATCAAAGAAAATATCATACTCGTTTTTGCTTTATGACACAAAAACAAGAAAAGGGAAGCCTCGTGGTGAAGCCTCCCTTTGAGAATAGCAGTTGTTTTACAACTTAGAAAAGAAGATATAGTCTAATGATTCACAAGATAATCGTTCAAGTCATTGTATGGAGTGTATCTGTGGGATTCGTCAACAACGATGTCACCCAGAGCGTTCCTCATTGTCTCAAACGTCCTCCTTCCTCCATCGTCATTGTCAAGGTAGGAATGTACGGCTTGGTAGGACTGTAGTTCTGTCAATGCCTTGTCAAGACAGTTGATGGAGTTCAGGATGATGCAATCACAAGGGTAGGGAATACAAAGACTGCCGTTGTCGGCTGTTAGCAGCATCTGGTATGAAAGGAAGTCCATGAAGCCCTCAAAGACGGCAACATGCTCCTGGATGCCGTCGTTGCTCTGTCTGATGACGGTGATGTCCTTATGTCCTATACATCCTTTATAATAAGGATTCCTGATTTCGTGACCGCCCAGCCTGTTGCGGAAGGCGATGCCGAAATAGTGTTTGCCTCGCAGGTCGTAATGCACCTCGCAGCAATAGACTCTGCTGAGGTGTATGTCTATCTTCCGCTTCATGATATAAGATAGGAGTGCTTGATTGGCGAGAGAATAGAACTTGATGTTCCGCATCTGGCACTCGTCCTGTCGTATGGGCAGGGCACTTCTGGGCTGATGGACGATACTGCTACCGATATGCGACTTCCGTCCAAGCACCGCCAGTGCTTCGCTTGCCGTCCTGACATGGTAAAGTTCCATAACGAGGTCGAGGATGTCGCCGCCCTTGCCAAGGCCGTAGTCGTACCATTCATTCCTGAGTGAGTCCACCTTGAAGGACGGCGTGTCCTCTGAGCGTATCGGCGACAGATACCAGTGACTGTTGCCCTTGTTCTTCACCGGCTTGTAACCTTCCCTTTCGAGAAACTCCCCAAGGTCGATGAGTTTGGCTTGTGAGATATTCATAACGTGTTACTTGTAGTATGCCAGTACTTATATATAAACACCCAAACTAAACTAAACCGATTTCTGAGCCGACATATCGTCATCCGCACTGGTCTCTGTCTTCTTAGGAACATATTGGTACGCTTTATCGACCTTCAGCACAAGACCCATCTCCATGAGATAGCGTAGCAGGCTGATGATGGTATTGCGCCCCCGTGAGTACCCTATGTTGGAGTAACCATCGGTCAGCACGTTCAGCATCTTGGAGTAGCCCAGCGGCAGGTTGTCGCCAATGGCACTCTCAATGGCCTCACGGTGCTGCTCCTCCGTCAGACGGGAGAAGTGCATCTTCTTGTCCCGCTTCGAAAGCTCCGCCTTGTAGCCTTCCACGATGCCGGGCAGTCCGTTGTTGTCGATGCGGAACGCAAAGGGGGCAAACTCCTTGTCGCGGATAAACATGGCCTTCACCTCGCTCATGCTGTTGTCATCGATGTTCTTGGTAATCTGGAGTACCGTCTCGGCCTTGTTGTTCAATTCTGAACCAATATGTCCACGGGTGTTGTCATCGCCCTTGTTCAGGTGGAGGACGGTATGGATGTGCAGGTCATAGTAGCTTGACCAGCGCATGAGGTCGTTGATGATGTCGAGAGCCTCACTGGGGTTGTTGATGTCGCGCAGGAGGTCACGCACGCCGTCAATGACTACCAGTCCGTACTGCGATTCGCTGCGCAAGGCCAGCGAAATGATGTCTCGCCGCTGTTCCGGGGTGTATTCACGCAGGACAAAGAAGTCGATGAGACGGCTCTCCTTATCCAACGGCAAGCCTGCCAACTGTAGGATGCGCTCCAGTACCTTGTGGCAATGGTACTTGCTCTGCTCGGTGTCAATGTAGAGTATCTTCCGCTTGTCCTTGGGCAGGTTGGCCTTGTAGCCGAGTATCTCCTTACCCGATATGGCGGCGGCCACGATGGCAGATACGTTGAATGTCTTCTTGCTCTTGGGTTTGCCCACGGATGCGCTAAAGTTGCCGAGCGTGGCTATCGTCGCACCTCCGCAGGTGATGATTTCCGGGGGAAAGGCGTATTCCTCCGTGATTTTCAGCTTGATGTGCTTCAGTAGCTGATTGAAAGTTTTCTGGTCAATCCTCTGATTGCCCAATGTGGTAATGTCCATCATTGTCTTTTCTGGTTTTTAATGGGGTTCATGCGTCCTTTGCCTAATATGCTCATCTGTGTCATGGCATATTCCTCAATCTCGTCCTGTGACAGGATCTTGTTCTTTGCTATCCAACGGTTCAGGTCATCGCGGTGGATGAAGATGGTCTTGCCGTTGGGCTTGTAGATGGGCAGCTCATGCTTGCTCGTTAGCTTGTAGATGAGACTTGAAGAGAGATTGAGGTAGTCGGCAGCCTCGTTTACCGTCAGGTACTCTTTGAGGATATACATCTTCTTCTCGATGAACGCCAGATGTGCGGCCAGTTCCTTGATGGTGCCGAAACGGCGCAGGTAGAACTCCAGGTTATTCATCTTCTTGATGGCATCTTCTATGTCATCGGTCTGTTCCAGCACTTTCCTTGCGGCTTCGAGCCTGTCGAGGAGGTCGAGTACCTTTCGGTCGTCAAACTGGCTGGCCAGTGTCTGCTGTGGGTTTGTCGTTGTCATTGCAAATTGTTGTTTCGTTAAAGTATCTGTTTCTCAGAAGCCAGTCGTCAAGCTCGCAACGGTCGAAGTAAACGAGTTTGCCTGTCGGTTTGTAGTAGGGAATCCTGCCTGTGCTGGTGAGTTTGTAGAGGTGGGAATCGGTGATGCCCATGTACTCACACGCCTCACGGGCCGTCAGGACAGTCTTGGCCGCACTGTAGAAACGGTCAACATGCTCGATAGAGAGCAGCTTCGGGTTGATGCTGTCCAGCTTCTCCTCGATGCTGTGAAGCCTCTTGGGAATGTCCGAGTCGGCCAGTTCTGTAAGCCGCTGGTCGATGGCAGCTATCATGCCGAGAAGGTTGCTTGTTACGGGAATTGTTCTTCTGCCCATTTGCTGTTTCTTTTATTATGTGATACATATAGAGGAAGCCCTCCGTTACCTTGTGAACCGGTTACGGAGGGCAAAGTTACTGTGTATTCACAGAGTGGGGAAGAGAGAAGCGAGATTGTCGCTCCCGTTATCTCGGTTGCTCTCTCGGTCTATCTTGGCAGTTGCTTGTCGGACTTGCCGTTTTCTTGATATTTCAAGCTCACAGACCTGACGGCATTCTCGATGATACGCGCCTCAGAGGTCGGCTCATTCTCATTGACCTGATACAAGGCTGAGGAAAGAGCCTTTGACGTGATGCTTCCACGACCCGTGGAACTGTCAATGCAGCGCATCCGGGCGAGAGCGTTCTGCCAATGCTCTGTAATGAAGCCATAGAGGAAGAGCTGGTAGAAGAAATAGGCGACAAGCCTATTGTTGAGTGAACGGAGCGGAACGTCCAACTTGCCTTGCAAAAGAGAAAGGAGGTTGGTGGCGGTAACTCCGTCACGGAATACATGAGCATCGTTGCAGGCACGGGCAAGGATGTCGCAGTCTTCAAGGGTCAGGCATGAGCAAAGGCTTACAGGAAATCCAGTGTCACCTTTCTGACCATGTGCCTGATTGACTGCCGATGGGAGAGTAGTGTTGAACAGATGCAGCATTTGACGGAAGTCATTATCGCTGCGTTCAGCCTTGGAGAAGAATTGCTCTGCAAGGTCACGTCTGTTCAGCAGCAGTGATTTCAGAATGTGGAAGTTTTTCTGATGCTCGTTCCTGCTCGTGGCATCTACGGCATCGTGGAACTCGTGGCTGAAAACAAAATCCTCAGCGAAACGCTGGTAGAGTTTGTCTTGGTTGACAACTTCGACCTGATAGAGGTCGCTTGCTTCACGGAGCAGTTCGAGCAAACCCGACTCACTGCTCAATGGTGCAGTCAGATGGTCTGACCACAACCGGCTCTCCAAAAAGAGAGAAGGAGAATTTTTCTTTTCTCATTTTTGTTGATATTAAAAATTGAACAATACGGGGTACTGTGTCTGACAGACACATCCCCTTTTTATCTTGCTGCCATTACGGTACAGTATTCTCGTTTCTCTCTGTTCTGCATTCATCGGCATCAGTTTCTGTTAGACATCTTACGGCAACAAAGGTATAGTCTTGTTGTGCGGTCTTTCTTCACAGGTTTCCTGAAAACATAAAAATGAGCAAATTCTTGATTTGCCCATTCCATTTGGTGACTGAATGCGTACATTGGCCGGTGGTATTATCCATTGTTGTATTGCGATGCTATGCGCTTCAGTTGCAGGTCGTATGTGTCGTAGTCCGAGCGTAGTTGCAGGGCATGAAGACCTGAAACCATGCTTGCCTTGTGGGGCGCTTTGCCTTTGATTGTGAAACACGCCTGTGTCTTTATCCAGTAATCTCTGTTGGTCAGGGAGAAGGTGTGGAAGATAAAGTAGGTGAGATGTCGCTGGTCGCTCATCCATTCAACGGGCTTCCTCGTCCTGCTTTTGCTGAGATTGAAAATGCTCATGAAATCATCTACCTTTGTTTCCTTGTTGATGTAGCCACCGTTGCGTAGCGACTTATACAGGTCTCGCACTCTTCCTGGCCCATATGTCGGCTCAAAGAATACATCGTCCTTGGGCTTCATTAACAATGAGAAATCCACTTCCGGGTATAGTTTCATCAGCTTCTCTGCTCGCTTGAATTGACGTTCGCTGATAGGCAGCGACGAGAACTTGTTGACATAATCGACGTGCCACATCTTTTCAAAATGTGACCATTTGTGCCTCATTGTCAAGTGTAGCAGTTCTCCAATGGCGAACGCGATAATCTTCAGGGTATAAACATCAGTATCACCTTTAGGCTGATAGTCTGTGGCCAGATAGCCTGCACTCACGGCACGGTTAAACAGAACCGCAGCATCCTCGTATGCAAATTCCTCTACGAGGTCAGAGTATTTGCCTTTTGCCTTTTGGTGAAAGTCTTCAACAAAGCCGTTCAGAGCATTTACAGCATTGATAACCTTCGACAAAGCATCGTATGTGTTGGAAGGCATGATTTCCTTACCTTCCTCTTTATAGTCTGTCAATAACTGGGGAGAGCCAAGTGTCGTTATCTGGTCAAGTATGATGGGGTCGGGGTTGAACTTGACATACCCAAGGATGTTTTCTGCCCACTGCTCGAAGTTCAGAAGTTCATCCACGTAGGAGGTAAGTTTGATGCTGCCCCCAAGGGTGACATCGTAGGTGAGTTGCTTGAAGAACCTGTTGAACTTCACGAGACTCAGTACTGCTTCCTGTCTGTTCGTCATATATATAATATAGGTATAGTGGTTCGTTACTCTGTGATATTTGGAATAAGGCTGACAGCAGCCTGCTTGTTCTTGTCGAGGACTTTTGCATAGATTTGCGTCGTGGCCAGTTCTCTATGACCTAACAGCTTGGACACGGTGTAGATGTCAGCACCGAGGTCAAGCATCATCACGGCGAAAGTATGGCGACCACAATGGAAGGTGATGTTCTTGGTGATACCTGCCGCCAAAGCCCAACGCTTCAGTTCCAGTGATGTCCAAGAACCGTAGGTGAAGCCTTCAAACACACGGTCGGTATCATTGCGACGAGGACCGAGGTAAGCAGTGGCCTGGTCGGAAATGTCAAGATACTCCTGACCGCCGGTCTTCTTCTGCTTGAAGATGATGCGGGTGAAGTTGCCTTGTTTGTGGATTTCTCCCCAGGTCAGTTTCTCGATGTCACTCTTGCGCAGACCCGTCAGGCATGAGAACAAGAACGTAGCCTTTAGGATGGGGTAGTTGCACGGTGTGGCAGCCATCCTTCTGACCTCTTCAATGGTAAGATACTCACGGGCAACCTCTTCCTGCTTGAATCCCTCAATGCCTCGCATGGGGTTCTTCTGAATGATGTGGTCTTCGAAGGCTTGGTTGAGACATGCACGGAGTTTGTTGAAGTAAGACACCTTTGAATTTTGGGAGAGTCCTTGAAATACATACTTCTGCTTGGGATTCGTCTTCTTCTGTGAGTCCTTCTCTGCGGTGTTGAGATAATCCTTGAAGCCTTGAATCCAGTCGGCATCGATGTCGTCAAAGGTCGTTTCTTCGTCACAATATACTTCCAGATGCTTCAGGCAGCTGTGCCAGTTTCCCCAGTTGCCCATAGAGTCCGGAGTCTTCAGGCGTTCTTCGCACATCTTGCGGTAGTAGTCGAGGAAACGGACACCTTCCTTGACAGGCTGTTCGATTTCGAACTTGCCGTTGATGATGTCCAGTTCACGCCTGGCTCGCATGGCATGTGCCGCTGCCAGAACGTGACGGTTCTGTTCTTTCTCTGTGGGGTTGGTAGGGTTGGCGAGGTAGAGCTTCAGATACTCCTTGTAACGCTTACCCTTCATGGTGATGTCAAGATAGAGGCTGGTGCTTCCATCTTTTAGCTTCTTCTCGCGGAGCTTGACTTGTCCTCTCTGGACGCTTGTTGATTTTTTCGTTGCCATTGTCGTACAGTTTTTAAAAGTCACCACCGAAAAACGTCTCGGGGGACAGTTTGTTTTTGTCCCCGGGGGACAGTTTTTGACGTTCGAGATAATCTCGGGGGACATCTGGGGGACAAATTTACGAAAAATTCTGCAATAATAAAACACACTAATCAAAAATCTGCAAAAACAGAAGCAAACTTTAACACTTGATAATAAGGGTGTTACAAGACTTTGTTTGCAGATTTTACGTTTTTCTTTTCAGTCAAATCACTTTCCCACGCAGAAGTGGGCGAAGATTTCGCCCAGGACGGCGTCGGTGGTGATTTGGCCTGTGATGGTGCCCAGATGGTGCAGGCACTCGCGGATGTCCTGACTGAGCAGGTCGCCGCTCAGGCCTTGACGGAGGCCATCGATGACACGGCCGATGGCTTCGTCGGCACGCATCAGGGCCTGGTAATGCCGGGCGTTAGTCACTATGACGGCATTGTCGTCGACGGTGGGCAGCGCGGCCACTTGCACGATGAGCTGTCGCAAACGGTCGACATCGGCCTCTTTGTGGGCACTGATGCTGATGGTGCGCACGCCGTCGGGCAGCGTCAACTTGGGTGCCGCAGCCACATCGGCTTTGTTGAACACCGCTATGAGTTGTTTCCCCTGGCAGTGCGACTCGATGAGAAGGGCATAGTGTTGATTTGTATCGACCGGGGCTGTGTTATCGACCACCCACAGTACAATCTGAGCCTGCTCCATCTTGGTGTAGGAACGCTCAATACCCATTTGCTCGATGGTATCATCACTCTGGCGGATACCAGCGGTGTCGATGAAACGGAAAAGGGTGCCCTCGATGGTGATGGTGTCCTCAATGACGTCGCGGGTGGTGCCATGAATGTCACTCACCAGGGCGCGCTCGTCGCCCAACAAGGCATTGAGCAGAGACGACTTGCCTGCGTTGGTAGCACCCACAATGGCTACCGGCACCCCGTTTTTAATGGCGTTTCCGGCGTGGAACGACTGAGCCAATCGGTTCACCACCGAATGAATTTCGGTGGCCAAAGTGGTAAGCTCGCCGCGATCGGCAAAGGTAACGTCTTCCTCACTGAAATCAAGTTCCAGCTCTATGAGCGAGACAAAGCGCAGCAGCTGGTCGCGCAGTTGCTGCAGCTCGCCACTGAAACGGCCTCGCATCTGATTCATGGCCACACGATGCGAGGCGGCACTATGGCTGGCGATGAGGTCGGCCACCGCCTCGGCCTGTGAGAGGTCCATGTGTCCATTGGCAAAGGCACGTCGCGTGAACTCACCCGGCATGGCCAACCGGCAACCAGCGTCGATGAGCGTGTTGATCAATTGCTGTTGAATCCACACCGAGCCGTGACACGAAATCTCTACCACATCCTCACCTGTGAACGAATGCGGTGCGCGGTAGACCGTGAGCACCACTTCGTCGAGTATCTGTCCGTCTGCAAACGTGATTTTCCCCAAATGGGCTGTGTGTGTCGGCATGTCCGTTAGGTCGGCCCCCTTCCATCGCCGCGCCACGGCCTGCAACGATTCTGAACCACTCACGCGCACTACGGCTATTCCACCCGTGCCCTGCGGTGTGGAGATGGCGCAAATGGTGTCGTTGTTCAGATAGTGTGTCATCGGCGGTAATTACGACGGTTGTTGTTTCGGCTGGCATCACGGTCATAGTCGGGCCAGCGGTCAATGGCATTTTGCACCTCGGCGGCATTTTCTTTAGTATCTTCGACGGCAGCAAAGAAATTACATCCCGTGAGGCGCTCCACCTCGTCGATGCTCACAGCATGCTTACGCCAGGAAGTGGATGTCGGCGCATTGTCAAAGACAAAAGCCACACCGTAATTTTGCTCGGGAGCGAGCACCACTTTATAGAACTGCTCTGGCACGGCTATGTTATGATTCTTGCCCGTCTTATCCATGTCGGACGCAAGCACCGGCCCGGTGACGATGACCAGGCGACCGTATTTGCGTGCCCACTTCACATGGATAGCCTCCTCCATCTTGCGCCATTCGCCATTGTTCAACTCATGGTCTTGCGGACAGATATTGGTCAGATAAAAACAATCCTTCATGGCCTGCTTGTCCCATCGCATATCCATGGCCGGTGCCATGTGGCCACGGTCGTAGGGACACTCCTTGTATTCCCACCAGTCGGGACAACCCTTCACTTGCGGGTCGCGGTTGAACTGATAGTCCGAGCGCTGCTCAGCGTCGGGTGCGTCGGCCATGCTCACCTGGGTAGCCGTAAGCTCGTAGGCTACGGCATTGGGGATGTGCAACGTGGGGTTGAAGTAGACAGTCATCGCCTTGTACTGCACCGTCAGGTTGTCGGTGCCCTTAGGCAGCACCACCTGCAGCAGCGAGGCATTTCCCGTACTGGCATACTCACGCCCCTGCGCATCGCTACCCTGACGCTGGGCTGTACTCATCGTGGTGTTCATGAGCGAGTCTTGCACGCCCTTCTGTGCCGACTGCTGGCGGCAACCACCCATCATGAGCATCATCGCCGCAGCTCCCATTATCAATAAATGCTTTTTCATCTTTCTCATTAAATTGGATGCACAAAGGTAATCATTTTACCCGACAGGGCAAAGCCCGCCCGGCACTGCTGCTGAGCAATAGTGAAATAAAACTTGCAAGTTCGGCGGGATTGATGTAATTTTGTGGTGATGATTGAAGTAAAAAACATAGTCAAAACCTATGGCGACCTGCAGGTGCTGCGAAATGTGAGCGTAACCATCGGGCAGGGCGAGATTGTGTCGATTGTGGGAGCCAGCGGAGCCGGCAAGACCACCCTGCTCCAAATCATCGGCACGCTCGACCGCCCCGACAGCGGCAGCGTGCTCTACGACGGTGTGGACGTGCTGGCGCTCAAGGACAAAGCATTGGCGCATTTCCGCAATCAAAACATCGGCTTCGTGTTCCAGTTCCACCAGTTGCTGCCCGAGTTCACCACTCTCGAAAACGTGATGATACCGGCACTCATCGGAGGCACCGAGCACAACGCCGCCAGCCAGCGGGCAAAACAGTTGCTGCAATACATGGGCCTCACCGACAGGCTTCACCACAAGCCGGCACAGCTGTCGGGCGGCGAGCGCCAACGGGTGGCCGTTGCGAGGGCACTGGTCAACCAGCCACAAGTGGTGCTGGCCGATGAACCCAGCGGCAGCCTCGACACACAAAACAAGGAAGAACTGCACCGATTGTTCTTCGACTTGCGGAAAGAGTTTAACCAAACCTTTGTCATTGTTACCCACGACGAGACACTCGCCACTCGTGCCGACCGCACTTTGCGCATGAGTGACGGCGTGATAGTGAACGACGAGTCATGACACGATGGGCGCACATATCCATGATTGCCATGGTGCTCACGATGGCATGGAGCTGCAGCAAGGACAATGATGTAGACCCCTCGCTCACCGACTATCGCTATGACGTGGTGACCTATCTGGGCACCACCGACGACGGAACACGGCAGTTATTTGAACTGGTGGGGCGCGACGACAACCCCGCAGTTACACTCGAAGGCACAGTGGAAGTGCCCAAGGGCGTGCTGCCCAATCATCGCGTGCTGCTGCGCTACGACATGGAGGACCGCACTTCGCAATCCAGCCACCGCAGCATTAAGGCTTATGGCTGCACAGCCATCATCAGCGACTCTATCCGCTACAACGCCTTGCCACTGTCGCGTTATCCACGGCATGCCGTGAGACTGCGCAGCCTGTGGCGCACCGGCGACTTTGTGAACCTGCACTGCCAGGTGGAATACACCGGCAAATCGCGCTTGTTCTTTATGATGATTGACAGCGCCACCATCGACGCCGACACCGTGCAGTGCTATCTCGTGCACGACCCGCGCACCGACAGCACCATGTGGTGGCGTGAGTGTTACGCCTCGTTCCATGTGGGCAACGTATGGCGCCGCCCCAGTTGCCGCGCCCTGCGAGTGCACATCACCGACGCCGTGGCACCCGAAGTGCCCTGGCATGACATCGTGAAACCATAACTTGATATTTTATTAACATCTAAATAATTTGAACAATGGAAAATAACGAAAACAAAAAGAACCAAATACAAATCGAAGTGCCCACCGAAGAGATGCAAGGCCGCTACAGCAACCTGGCCGTTATCACACACGGGCCCAACGACTTTTTCCTCGATATGATTCTCATGGCCCCCAACACGCCCAAAGCTCGCGTGCAGAGCCGCATCATCATGACTCCCGAAAATGCCAAGCAACTGCTCATGGCCTTGCAACAGAACATCCAGAAATATGAGATGACCTTTGGCGAAATCAGGCCACGCAACGCCGGTGGCGGCAACGGCCCTATCAACTTCCCTCTTCCCAAAGGACAAGCCTGACGACAACACTCTTCACTCCACCCACAACCCGATAGCGACACAATGAACCATCCACTCTACATCTATAACTCTCTCACACGGCGCAAAGAACAATTTGTGCCGCTCAACGAGCCGCACGTGGGCATGTATGTGTGCGGCCCCACCGTCTACGGCGACCCGCACCTGGGACACACCCGTCCCGCCATCACTTTCGATGTGCTCTTCCGCTACCTGCGGCATCTGGGCTACAAAGTGCGCTATGTGCGCAACATCACCGATGTGGGGCACTTGGAACACGATGCCGACGAAGGCGAGGACAAGATTGCCAAGAAAGCACGACTTGAACAGCTCGAGCCCATGGAGGTGGCACAGTATTACACCCGCCGCTACCACGAAGCCATGAACCTGCTGGGCGTGCTTCCTCCCAGCATCGAGCCACAAGCCACAGGCCACATCATTGAGCAGCAGCAATTGGTGCAGGAAATCATCGACAACGGCTTTGCCTACGAGAGCAACGGCAGCGTATATTTCGACATTGAGAAATACAACCGCGTGCATCATTATGGCAAGTTGTCGGGGCGTAACCTCGACGACGTAATCAATGCCAGCCGCGAACTCGACGGCGTGGGCGAGAAGCACAACCAAGTGGACTTCGCGCTTTGGAAGAAGGCACAACCCGAGCACATCATGCGTTGGCCTTCGACGTGGAGCGAAGGTTTCCCGGGATGGCACTGCGAATGCACCGCCATGGGGCGCAAATATCTGGGTAAGCATTTCGACATCCACGGTGGCGGTATGGATTTGGTGTTCCCGCACCATGAGTGCGAGATTGCGCAAGCCGTAGCCAGCCAAGGCGATGAGATGGTGCATTACTGGATGCACAACAACATGATTACCATCAACGGACAGAAGATGGGCAAGTCACTGGGTAACTTCATCACGCTGGAGCAATTCTTCACCGGCAAGCACGAGTTGCTCACCCAACCATACAGCCCCATGACCATCCGTTTCTTCATCCTTCAGGCTCATTATCGTGGCACCGTCGATTTCTCGAACGAGGCGCTGCAGGCCGCCGAGAAGGCCTACGAACGTATCTTCGACGGTTGGCATCGGTTACAACAGCTCAAGGCTGCCGACCAATCGACAGTCGATGTCACCACCCTGCCCCAACGCTGCGCCGACGCCATGAACGACGACTTGAACACACCGGTGGTGATAGCCACGCTGTTCGACGCTTGCCGCATCATCAACCAAGTGAATGACAAGCACGCCACTCTCACCCAAGCCGATATCGACCTGCTGCGCGACTTGTTCCAGACCTATCTTTTCGATGTGCTGGGAATGCGCGACGAGGCCGACGGCAATGCTCAGGGCGTGAATTTGGAGCCTTATCGACAGGCCGTGGACCTCTTGCTCGAAGTGCGCCGCCAAGCCAAGGCCAACAAGGACTGGGCTACCAGCGACCTGATTCGCGACAGGCTCAACGAAGCAGGATTTGACGTAAAAGACACCAAAGACGGGTTTGAATGGAAGGTGCGCTGATTTCAGTCATCATCCCGGTCTACAACGTTGAGCCCTATCTGCAGCAATGTGTGGACAGCGTGCTCACACAGACGTATCGCAACCTGGAGGTACTGCTCATTGACGACGGATCGACCGATGGAAGCGCTGCAATGTGCGACCAGTGGGCCGAACGCGACAATCGGGTGAGGGTCGTTCATGAAACCAATCGTGGCCTGTCGGAGGCACGCAACACGGCACTCAACCTCATGCGCGGCACACATGTGATGATGGTCGATGGCGACGATTGGCTGCCGACCGATGCTGTGCTTCACTTATTGCAAACGCTAACCGCTACCGATGCCGACTTGGCCGTTGGGCGCTGGCTCATGGTGCCCGATGGAACCTCCCCTCAGCCCGAAGCAGAAAACAGTACACCCCAAGTGGTTATTTACAACCGCGACGAGGCCATCGACGAGATTTTTTATCAGGGAGAACTCACCAACTCGTCATGCAGCAGGCTCTTCAAAGCAGAAATTTTCAATGGTTTGCGATACGAGCCGGGGCTGCTTTACGAGGATTTGGCCATCACCTACGACCTCTTGTTGCGCACCTCACGCGTGGCCTACACTCCACAACTGGTCTATTATTATCGGCAACGCACAGGCAGCATCACCCGCGAGTTCACCCCGAAGCGGCTCGATGTCCTCAACATTCTGGAGCAACTGGAGCAACGCGTGGGCCATGAGGCGCCACAGCACCTGCGCGCCGTGCAATCAAGGCTTCTGAGCTCCTATTTCAACATGCTGCTGTTGATGCCGCGTTCCACCTCATGGGGGAAAGAAGCCGCCGACCGCTGCTGGCATGGCATCAAACGATTAAGACGAGATTGCCTCACCGATGCCCGAGTGCGAGCCAAAAATAAAGCCGGCATCATCGCCTCACTACTGGGAATGAGAGGGTTTTTAGCATTATTTTGCAGAAAACCATCATAATACAGCTATTTCATTCACGATTTACCGACAAAATCGACCGATTCGTTTATATTTCTTGTATAATTTTTCCACAAAGACTATTTTTGCATTGAATGAACAAGTACCCTCATAGGTTTGTTTATTCGCACTCAAAATACCATGATCATTTGGGTTTAGTTAAAAGTTTTTAGGCTTCAGAACACTGAAAAACATGTTAACGGGAGACTGGGAAGTTTCCCGTTATCTTTTTAGTGTGGATGAAGGACGAAATGGTTATGCAAAGGTGAGGGTGAAGCCGGCAAACGTGAGGTGGCGCCAGAAATCGGGATAGGATTTCGACACCACATCGGCATCCTCAATCGTCAAGCCGGGATGGAGCAATGCTGCGGGAGCGAAGGCCATGGCCATGCGGTGGTCGTGATAGGTGGAAATGCACGGTACAGTGGATTCGGTAGAGATTGGTGAACGGTTCCATGACAGTGTGTCGTTGCCTTCTATGCTAATGTCGCACCCCAACTTGCGCAACTCGCAACGCAGGGCCTCAAGTCTGTCGGTTTCCTTGATGCGCAGAGAGCGCAGGCCTGTAATGCGGAAAGGACGACGTTGCAAGCATGCCACGACGACGATGGTTTGTGCCAAATCGGGGGTGTCGGTGAGGTCGGCATAATAGGGGCAGTTACACACCGGTGTGTGGGTGAGGTGCAACGCACCACGGCCATCAAACTCACTGCGCACACCCAATGCACGAAACAGATTCCGCACCAGGCTATCGCCTTGCAGACTATCTTCTCGCAAGCCTTCGAGCACGATCTGGCTGTCGGGGTCGAGAGCGGCCAGGGCGAACCAATAGGATGCTGCCGACCAGTCGGCCTCCACCTCGCAGTCGTGCATCACATAGTCGCCAGCAGGCACGCTGATGTGCGCGCCTTGAAAAATACACGGGACACCGAATTCCTCCATCAAGCGGGCGGTCATGAGGATGTAAGGCCGCGAAATCACCTCGCCGGTCAGTTCTATTTCTCCACCTCCCACAGTGGGGAGCAACATCATCAATGCCGACACATATTGTGAACTCACGTCGCCCGGCAATGTCAGCCGTGCGCCATGCAAAGTCTTTCCCTCTATCTTCAACGGAGGAAAACCCTCCTGCACGGCATAGCCAATGTCGGCCCCCATTTGCCTGAGGGCGTCCACCAGAATCTTTATTGGGCGCTGTCGCATGCGCGCCGTGCCGTCGAGCGTCACCGTGCGGCCCGGTCGCGAAGCAAAATAGGCAGCCAGAAAGCGCATGGCAGTACCGGCAGCGCCCACGTCGACCAATGAATCGCACGATACCAAGGCCCGCCGCATGGCAAGCGTGTCGTCGCAGTCAGCCAGATTGTGGATTAACGCAGCCGAACGCCCCGACAACGCCCGCAGCAGCAGCATACGGTTGCTGACGCTCTTGGACGATGGCAGGGGCACCGTTGCCGCTACCGGGCCAGCTGGGGACATGAGGTGACAATTGTTCATGGCACAAAGATAAAAAAAACGGGGCACACCCGCAAGCGCCCATTTATAAACCGAGGGGGCGCTTCACCTTTTCGCGGTGTGAAGCACCCCCTCCGATGGGTTTCTTAAATACCGGCGCAATTAGCGGCGCACGGGAGCGGCGGGAGCCTCGGGGGTGGCAGGAGCCACGCCCACAGTCTCGATGTCGAAGACAAGCGCCTCGTTGGGACCAATCACTTCTTCACCGGTCATGGGGTTAACCTGACCATCGGCGCCATAAGCCAGCTCGCTGGGCAGCACCACATTGACTTTCTCTCCGGGTTTCATGAGTTTGAGCATCTCGGCAAAACCGGGTACCACTTGCCTCATGTCGAACACCACAGCGCTGTCGCGCGACGAGTCGAACTCTTTGCCGTCGATGTGACGGCCGGTGTACTTCACCAGCACCTTGTCGCCATCCTTGAAGGTCTCGCCGGCACCATCTTTCAGCACTTTGTAAGCGATACCGCTGGCCGTCTTGGTGTATCCTTCCTTAAGCACCTTGTTCAGGTGAGCCTCGCCAGCTTTGCGGTTATTCATAGCCTTGGGGTCGTTTGCCTTGCCTTCTTTCTCGGCGCGTTGCATGATATTCTGGAAGTCGGCCTGCAACTGCTGCAGGGTCTGCTCATTCAGCGTGGAATCCTGGTTAAGGGCTTTCTCAAAATGCTTCATAAACAAAGCCTTGTCGAAGTTCACATTGTTCTTTGCCAGACGCTGCATCTCACCGAGCAACTGCATACCGAAGCTCATACCAGTGATGTAGCTCTGTGCGGTGTCACCACCGAGCACATACTTCAAGCCCTTCACAAAGGCAGCCTTGTCGAGAGCCGAGTCGCGCTGCGATTGGAATTTAATGATACTGCCGGCAAAATCACCGAACATAGAGATGGCCGAGTCGCTCAGCGGAGTCGACTTTGTGGCACTCTTCTCGTTGCAGCCCACGAGGCTCACCGCCACGAGCGCAACCACTGCGATAGAAAGAATTTTCTTCATTGTTTGTGTTTGTTGTGTATTATAATTGGTTTGTTGTGTTTGTCATTATTTGTTCACCTTGATGAGCTGCACATCGAAGATGAGTGTGCTGTTTGGCTGAATGGGGCCTGTTCCATACTTGCCATAGGCCAGTTCCGAAGGGATGAACAGACGATAGGCCGCACCTTCCTGCATCAGTTGCAAGCCCTCGACCCATCCGGGAATCACCTGCCCCACGGCAAAGGTGGCAGGCTCGCCACGCTCCACTGAGCTGTCGAAGACCGTTCCGTCAATCAGCCGTCCGGTGTAGTGCACAGTCACCGAGTCGTCCTTTCCGGGGCGCACACCGTTGCCCTCTTTCACCACCATGTATTGCAAACCGCTGGCCGTGACATGGACACCATCTTGACTGGCATTCTGCTCCAGAAACTCCTTGCCCAGGCGCGCGTTCTCGTCGGCAGCTCCTTGCTCAAGGGTGGTGAAATAGTCGGTCACCACCTGCTTGGCCTCGGCAAAGGTCATCTGCATGTCGGCACCCTCGTATACAGCCCGCAATCCAGCGGCGAAATCCTCGATATTGAGCGCCTTCACGCCCGTTCCCTTGAAATTGTGGCCCATGCTCAGGCCCAGTGCGTAACTCAGTTTATCCATTGCGTTTTTGAAATTTCTCGGCAAAGGTAGCGCATTTCTATCGTTATTGTTTCGTTTTTGTAATAAAAAATTATTAAATTTGACATTCATTCAACAATAATTTGCATCATGAGAAAGAAAATCGTCATTTCCACAGGCGCAGGAATCAGCGCCGAGAGTGGCATGAGCACCTATCGCGACGCCGGCGGATTATGGGACAACTACCCCGTTATGGAGGTTGCCAGCGATGAAGGTTTCGCGCGCAATCCCGCACTCATCCATCAATTTTACAGCAACCTGCGCACCAAGATGTCGCAAACGGTCATGCCCAACGCCGCACACCGCGGGCTGGTGGAACTGGAGCGCGACTTCGACGTGCATGTCATCACACAAAACGTCGACGACCTGCACGAGCGCGCCGGCAGCAGCCACGTGATTCACCTGCACGGAGAACTGATGAAAGTACGCTCCATGCGGCATCCCGAGCGCGTCTACACCCTACCCTGCGACCAACTCACCGACAAAGGACTGGTGACCACCGTCGACACGCGCGACCCATACGGCGACCCCGTGCGTCCGCACATTGTGTTTTTCGGCGAGGCAGTGCCCAATATGGAACCAGCCGCTCGGCTTGCCAGCCAGGCCGATGTCTTTGTCATCATCGGCACATCACTCGTGGTCTATCCGGCGGCGGCGCTGCTGCAGTATGTGCCTCACGGGGTGCCCGTCTACTACATCGACCCGCGCCCGGCCGCAGTGCCCGACTGGGTCAATGTGCTGGCCTGCAAGGCCACCGAGGGGGTGCCACGACTCATCGAATTGCTCAAGCAATAAGCAGAAAGCACACATCGTATTATATCAAAAAAAGGAAGGCTTCCATTGATAAAAGCCTTCCCTTTTTCTCTTTCGTCGGGTGACGGATTACTTCACCAGAACTTTCTTGCCGTTGACAATGTAGATGCCGGCAGCGTCGATGCTGCGCAAGCGACGGCCCGACAGGTCGTAAATCACATCAGGACCGCTCTTCTCACCGGCCGCAATCTCGCTGATGGCGGTGGGCACCTGATAAGGCTCCACGGGCTTGTCGGCAAGGGTCACCGTGATGGTGTTGATAATAGTTTGCCCTGCAATGGCCAATTCGGCAGTAGGAGCATTGACCTCTTTACCGGCAGTCAACTCGGCCTTGGTCACAGGCTCGCCGTTAAGCGTGTTGCCACTGTTGAAGGTACCCAGACTCATCTCAATGCTCTTGATCACTTTGTCACCATCGGTGCTGAAGGTGATGGCACCATTGAACATACGCAGTTTCACCGTGTAAGATTGATACATCAAGGCATTCTTGCTCACCAGCGCGCTGGTGCTGTTGGTGAAAGGAATGTGGGTGTAAAGACGACTCTCACCCCCTTCGTCAGCATCTTCCAGGTCAAGGTCGGCAGTGAGCGGGGTGTTCTCCACCACATTGAACTCGCTGTGTTGCGTGGGGTCGTCGAAGTCAATGGTCACCACCTCATCATCCTCGGTGGGAATGGCGGTGTTCTCGTTCATGTCCTCAAGGGTCACCGCAATGGCATCGATATAGCTCGACCCCGTGCCGGTGAACTTCACCAGCGCGGCGTTGCCGGTCCATTCGTCGCCAGCCAGCCCGTCGGCTTTAAGGTTGAAGTAGTTGCCGTGCGTAAAAGCAATTTTGGTGATGGCTTTCCCCTGGGGCGCATAGATTTTCATCACGTTCTTATTGAGCACGCGCACCTGTGGGCCGGTTTCAATGTAATAGGGCCGCGAAGTGGCGGTGCCATACTTGAACACGATGCTCACGCCGTCCTTCTCGATGGGAGCGGTGATGTAACCCTTGGCACGATTGAGCGAGGTGCCCAGCGGATGGTTCCACTCGTTGGCCGCAAAGTCGAAGTTCACGGTCTGGGCCGACGCGGTGATGGCAAATGCCACTACCGCCAGAATAGTAGATAGTAATGATTTTCTCATGTGTGGTGTTGGTATTAAAAGTGAATAAAAATAGTTTCTCTTTACTTACGGAGGCAACGGATGTAGTGGCCATAGGCCTGGTCGCGAGGATTTGTGCTGACAAACAGCGCCTTGGTGCTGTAGGTCAGCCCCACATACATGCCACCTTCGGTCTGGAACGATGAATCCACTCCTGCCGTGGTGGTCCAAAAATAGACACGGGTGCCCAGATAGTCATCGCCACCCATACCCGAGCCGATGGGCATGAAACAGCCCGAGGCATCAGCACTGAATCCCGAGAGGTTGGTGGGTTCATAACCTTCTTGACCGTATGAGTTCCAATTACCCACCTCGCTCGATTTCATCTTGTTGCCCGAAGCGGTTCCCAAGTAGGTTTTCAACGCTTGATAGTCGTCAAGAGAGGGAACCTGCCAGCCGTCGGGAGCCAGGTTGTCGTTGAGGGCGGCGTGCTGATTATACATCACACCGTAATAACCCTCGAACTGCGAATCATCGCCGTAGATGTGATAGGCCCCGCTGGTGTTGGCGCGCCAAGCATCAATCTGGGTCGATGTGTAGGTGGGCAGGGCTTGCCCGTTGCGATAGGCCACGGCATCCAGATTCTGCGCCATCCAATACTGTGTGCCGATTTTCACAGTGCGATAAGTGTTCTCTTTGTCACCGCGCTTGTCCACAATAAGGTCGGGCACCAATGAGGTCGACACCGTTTGGCCGGCAGCCTCAAGCGAGAAAGTACCATTTTTCAGGTACACCAAGGTGGCAGGTGAGGCAAGCGAACCCGGGGTATAGGCGCAAGTGTTGGATTCGGCATTCCACACGACCGAGCCACCATTGGCCGCGCAGAAGCCTCGCGTCAGGTCGGCATGGCCGTCGTTGCCCATGGGATAAACCACCACCATGCGGGCATCGACCGTGTTGATGTATTCAAGGCAAACCTCGGCCACCTGGCGGCCATCGGCCTCCACACGCAGCACATCGTTAGTGGCAAACGTGGCGGGCACTTCGATGGCGTACAACTGGTTGTCGTCGGGCGTGGGGGTTGTGTTCTCACCCGAAAACCACACACTGTCAATGTCGGCAATCTGATAGGTTATCACATCGCCACTACGCATGGTCACATTCATCTTTGTGGGGTGCTGCGCCACCGTCGTCATGGTGGCTAACACAGCAAGGAAGGATAGTAATCTTCTCATTTATCAGTATTCAATGTTATATACTTTGTTGTAATTATTGAAACGACCCGTGACTGCGGAATCGACATACTACCTGCAAAGGTAAAAAATCTATGCAAATTTTTGCATACTTACAACAATTTTTAACTAAAGTAGACCATTTGATATCAAACGATAAAAAACACCGCCTTCGGTGAAGAAGACGGTGTAGGTGTTGCGGTAAGAGACACCACGGTTCAGAAGACCGGACCACCGGCTGCGGCAGCGCGGCGCACTTTCTCGGCAGCCTCCTCCAGCGTGGTATTGCCGGCTTTCTCCACTTCGGGCTGTGCATCGCCCTCGATGGGTATGTATTTGTCCGACGTGCGTTTAAATGTGCCCGTGAAACTCGAGAACTTCAGGGTGTTGTTGTCGTACATCCGTGCCTCGTCAAACTCCTCGCCGGTAGCAGCGTCTTGCAGCAGGAGCACAGCGCCCTTGCGCACGCCTTTCAGGTTGGTCACCACGCCGGTGCCATCCTTGAAAGTGCCCACCACTTCGTTGGTCTCCTCATTGACCTCCAGTGCCAGGTAATCGGTCATGATGCCGTTTCCTGTATTCTCATAGGTACCGGTGAAGCAGCGAGGTTGGGCCTTGGCGGCAACAGGGGCTTTGGCTTTCTTGGCAGCCTTTTTAGCCTGAGCCGAAACATTACCCGCGCCCAGCAGCAGGGCTGCAATCATAAGGAATAATACTTTCTTCATTGTGGTAATTTTTTTAATTGGTTATTGTTACTTATTCTTTTTATCAATAGACTTTTCCAAGTGCGAATGGTTTAAAGGTATTGCTCTCCAAACTTTGATTTCACCTCATTGACATAGAGTTTGATTTTCTGTTCTTCTTCACGTGGAACTATGAGCAGCACATCGTCCACATCGGCAATGATGAAATCGTTCAAGCCCGAAGCCACCACCACCTTGTCGCCCTTGACGGCCATGATATTGTTATGACTGTTGATCATCAAGGCCTTGCAACGCTGCGTCACGTTTCCGTCAATGTTTTTGGGGGAAATCTCGTAAAGCGAGCCCCAAGTGCCCAGGTCGCTCCATCCGATGTCCACACACTCCACATACACATTGGGTGCTTTCTCCATCACGGCAAAGTCGATAGAGATGCTGGGGCACGACGGGAAATTCTGCTCGATGAAGGCTTTCTCGCCAGCGGTGCCGTAAATGCCAATGCCTGGGTCGAGTTTTTGTGCAATGTCGGGAGCAAGTGAGCGTATCGACTCGATGATGCACCGTGCGCTCCAGAAAAACATGCCTGAGTTCCAGAAAAACTCACCCGACTGCAGAAACACCTGCGCCAGCTCGGCATTGGGCTTCTCGGTGAACGTCTTCACAGCCGAGAAATCGCCTCCCACATGGTCGCCCACCTGAATGTAGCCATACCCCGTCTCGGGACGATGGGGCTTGATACCCAAGGTGAGAATGGCGTCGGTGCGCTCTATGAAATCGAAGGCTTTGAGCACACTGTCTCTGAAACGGTCGGCCTTGAGCACCAGATGGTCGCTGGGAGCCACCATGATTTGCGCCTCGGGGTCGTGGGCATGAATGTGATAGGCCGCCCACGCGATGCAGGGTGCGGTGTTGCGGCGACAGGGCTCCAGCAGGATTTGCTCGGGACGCATGTCGGGAAATTGTTCTCGGATGATGGGGGCATACTGCTCGTTGGTGAGCATGTAAATGTTCTGAGGAGGGACAATGCCCTCGATGCGGTCCACCGACATCTGCAGCAAGCTGCGGCCGGTGCCCAGAAAATCGATGAATTGCTTAGGTTTGTCTTGACGGCTGTAAGGCCAGAAACGGCTCCCCACGCCGCCGCACATGATGACGCAATAACGATGGTTGTTCATTGATTGACTACTTGATATTCTTGTTTGTTATGTTAATGGTGTCGATTCCTTTATGTGATTACAGTTGGTTTCACAGCCTATAGGCTGCAACGATAATGGCTACCAATAAGGCGAGCAAAAGCAGAATCACCGTGTAGGCCACAGCCTGCATGCGCTTGCTGGCACGAGGCTTGGGAAGCAGCGACCCAAAAGTTGCCGAGTTAAAGCGATAAGGCATAAACGGAATGTGGAAAATACCTTCCTCTTTCTCACTGTCGGTTCCGTCAACTTCGGGCTGACTGTCGCCGCCACGAGGTGGCTCGACGTTCACCTGGGCATCGGCATGCGTGATAGCGGCGGCATGGCCGCTCCACGACTGCAACTGCATGCCACACTGCGGACAGTAACGCATGCCGTCCTGCAGACGGGTGCCACATGCAGGACAATAGCGCATGGCAGGCGTTGTGGCAGCAGCTTGCTGCCGACGCTCACGAGCCTCGCTGGCAGTGAGCACGCCATCGCTCACATCGTACACAGTGAGGCATTGCGGACACACCACAACATTGCCGTGGAGAGCCAACTCCTCGTCACTCACTTGTGTCAGTTTTCCGCATTGCGGGCATCGCCGTTCCATGGTGTTTCAATTATTTCAGAAAGCAAAGATAGTGATTTTCTTGCAACATGACGATAAAAACCGCAAAAATCGAGTGATGTCATGCCACATTCCGCCCAAAGCGGTGCATCATTTCTTGATGCGGGCAACCGGGAATGTGAAATAGGTGTCGGGGAACGGCTCATCCTTGAGTGTGAAGTGCCACCACTCTTCAGGAATGGGCTTGAAACCATGACGCAGCATGGCCGTTCGAAGCAACATGCGGTGGGCAAACTGCTCGGCCGTGAGGCTGTCGGGGCGCAGATGGCGCTGAGTGGCGGGGTCGCCGCCGAAGTCGGGATGGCTTTCCACGCCAAACCAGTCGAATGTGCCACCCATGTCCAGCTCTTTGCCGGTGCGCATGTCGAACAGCGTCAAGTCCACTGTCGAACCGCGCGAGTGCCCGCTTTTGGCGGCGATATATCCGCGAGAGAACAGTTCGTTCTTGGGAACACGGGGATAGAAATAGGGTTTCATCAGCGTGTCGGCCACATCGGCAGCCCAGCGCATGAAGTGGTTCACCGCCTTTTGGGGACGATAGGCATCATAAATCTTCAGGCGGTAGCCTTTGCTCATCACCTCGTCGCTCACAGCCCGCAGACTGTCGGCGGCTCGTCGGGTGAGCAGCGCCACCGGCTCCTCATAGCCATCTACGCGTGTGCCCACAAAATTATAGGTGCTGTAGTAGCGCACTTCGAGTATGGCATCGGGCACGGCCTCGGCCAGCATGACAAACTGACTATTATCGGCCTCGGGCGCAACAGCCTTGCTTCCCACAACGCCCGTGGAGGTTTTGCAGGCAACCAACGCCGTAAGCAAAACCGCAATGGCAACTATCACTTTTTGCATCATGATGATATTGATTTTTGTTGATTCTATAATAATTCTATTCTTTCATTTGCGGAACACCAACAAGGGAACCTTTCCTTGCCACCGCAGGTGGGGATAATCGGCGGGGTCGCCGATGTCGTGGCGTTGCCCGTCGGCAGTGCGGTAAAAACAATAATCATCGCCACCGGTGATGTAGATGGCATCGATGAACCCGTATTCGCGCAGGGCATCAGCAAAACCCCAAAATGTTTCCTTGTTGCGGCTCACAATATAATACAGCTGGTCGCCGATGCGTCCTATGGCCCGCCGCTCGACCTTGCCATGCAGATAATACACACCGGGGATAGTGCCGTTGCTCACCAGGATGAACTGCCTGAAGAACGAGCCACCGTGTTCCAGCACATAGTCCTTCACGGCATCCATGCGTGACACCCCTATCACCATGTTACGCCCCACCATGCCCACATAGCCAAGCCGACTGCGGTCGTCGCACATCTGGCGGCCTTGCGCCACCAGTGACCCCAAGCACACACTGTCGGCACCCACATCGGCCGAACGACTGTAAAGGTAAACCGAGGTGTCGGCAGTATCGGGCTCGGCAAACTCTATGCTTGCCTTGAGCCCGTGAAGGGCCAGCATGTCGAATTCCACATCGAGCACAGTCTCGGTGGTGAGCACTACCGCCGGCAGTTCGGGAGCAAGGGGCTTTCTCAGCTTCTCAATGTTCTCCTGAGGCGACACCGACACAGGAACCCCAAGCCGATAATAATAGGCCCACTTTTTGTAAACGCCTATCGCGGCCAATACCAGCAGCATCACAGCCAATGCCTTAGCCACGCGGCGCAACCAGCGACGGCAGCGCACGGGCGAGGCCGGGACGGCCCTGGGCTCATCATCGCGCTCAATGACAAACTCGGGGATTTCCGGTTGATTGTTCCATTTTTGACTGTCGTCCATAGTCGTTAATCTGCTTTTGAGGTCTCCAATTGCTCTTTGAGAGTGCGCAACGCGTCGCGCGACACCCTCACAACATACATATCACCAGCAGTAGCCTGTGCGCCACGCACACCCACGGCAAACAGGTGCTTGCCGCCAAAGATGATTGACTGGTCAATCAAGTCGATGACTTGCACATACTGCTTGTTCACTATCAAGCTGCGCCCCACCCTGACAAACATGTCGGCATTGTGCAACAACTTGAAGTTATCCTCGAAATGGTGCAGTTGAAACGTCATCTTGCGGCTTCGCCCGTTGATAAGGACCAAGTCGCAATAATTGCCGTCGGCCTTGACGTAGACAATCTCGTCCACTGCAACCCGCACCAGCAGCGATGGCGTTTTGATTCTGAACCATTCCATACATTATTATAACGTAAACTCGCCCCGGATTATTGCTCCACCCGAGGCATCTTCCACAAAGATAACACCTATCCTGGCAACAACAAAAAATCTCAAAGCAAACTTTGGTTTTTCTCTCGCCTTGCACTATGTTGAGGGCTGGCACCCTCGAAATTAGGCGGCGGCTCGGAAAATCTCAAAGCAAACTTTGGTTTTTCTCTCGCCTTGCACTAATTTTGTCCCAAAAATTATTGATAAATCACTGTTAGGATGAAAACAAAATCTCATTTTCTCATAGGCGTCATGATGATTACCATGCTGGTACTGGTGCCGGCTTTGGGTGGATGCTCAAGCCAACGCTCCGACCTGGACCCTGCGGCACTGCTGGTTGATGAATGGCATTACGACAAGCCGGTGGTGGAGGTGCGCGGCACATCGGTCGTCGGAAAGTTGGGGAAACCACTGGCCAAAAGCAAGCTCAAAAAGAAGGTGAACGATGCGTTCAAAAAGCTCAAAATCGGCCAACGATGGCAATCGCTGCAACTCACAGCCGATGAGCACTGGACACTGCGTGTGGTGGGGCTGAAAATAGGCGGCACCTACACTTTCAAGCCCGATCAGGGCACACTCACTCTGCGCTGGCACGGCGTGCCCATCACCATGCAGGCACGGGTTGACAACAAGCACCTGTATCTAATGGCCGACACCGACCGGCTGCTGCGTCTGCTGGCTTGGATAAGCGGGTTGAGCGACAGCGAAACCCTGCAAGCCATAGCCTTCCTCAATGACAACTATGACGACGTGCGCATTGGCTTCCAACTCAAGCGCTGACAGCACCTCGGGCAATTCTGGCTGCGCCCAAGTTACTCTCACTCGGCATAAAAAATGAAAATCTGCGCTTTTCATTTTGTTCTGCGCTCGTTTATTCGAACGTTGGCTGCGCCCAAGTTACTCTCACTCGGCATAAAAAATGAAAATCTGCGTTTTTCATTTTGTTCTGCGCTCGTTTATTCGTAACTTTGTCTGCCTAAATCATAAACAATTATTATATGGAAACTGTCAAAATTGGAAAATATGTAGAACTGGCCTACGACATTTTCGTGGTAGCCGACGGTGCCGACGCATTGGTTTATTCATTCACAAGCGAGCACCCCGACTGCTTTGTCTTTGGGCACGACCCCAGCATGATTCAGGGTTTTTCCGATGGCATCGCCGGCCTGGAGCAGGGCTCGGAGTTCAACTTCACCCTGGAGCCTGAACAGGCTTTTGGTCCCAAGGACGAGAACCTGATTATGAAACTTGACAAGAGCATTTTTGAAATCGACGGGAAGTTTGACGCTGCCAAAGTCAAGCCGGGAGCCATGGTTCCCATGCAGACCGAAGAGGGTTACCGCATGGACGGGCTCGTGGTGGCAGTTGACGACAAAGAGGTGACACTCGACTTCAACCACCAGCTGGCCGGTGAGCGCGTGAAATACGCCGGACGCGTGCTGCTGGTGCGCGACGCCACCCCAGAAGAGTTGGCTCCCAAGCACCACCACTGCGATTGTGGATGCGACTGCGAGCACGACCATTGTCACGGTTGCGAAGGCTGCAGCTAAGCCGTCTTCCCCATTGAGAACAAAAAAGCATCTTCACGTTGCGTGAAGATGCTTTTTTGTTTTGTGCGAATAACGTGATGGTCACTCGGCTTGCCCGGGACAGGCGTCAAGCGCATCGACCACGGCGCAGATGCGGCCAAAGATGTCGTCGATGGCACCCATGCCCTCAATGGCACGGTACAGTCCCTGTTCCTGATAATAATCGCGCAACGGTGCCGTCTGGTTGTGATACACATCGAGGCGGTTCTTCACTGTTTCGAGGTTGTCGTCGGCACGACCCGAAAGCTTGCCACGCAGCAAAATGCGCTGCACCAGTTCATCTTCCGGCACCTCAAGCCCCACCACCGCGGTGACACCTGTGCCGCGCTCGGCCAGCATGGCGTCGAGAGCCTGAGCCTGCGCGATGGTGCGAGGGAAGCCGTCGAAAATCACACCCGCTTTGGCTTGCTCGCGGTTGGCGTCGAGCACATCGGCCAGGATGCTGACCATCAGGTCGTCGGGTATCAGCTGTCCCTTGTCAATATAGTCCTTTGCAATCGCTCCAAGCTCGGTGCCACGCTTGATGTTGTCGCGCAACACATCGCCCGTCGAGATGTGGAACAATCGATATTTCTCTATCAGCTTGTCGCTCTGCGTTCCTTTGCCGGAACCAGGCGCACCAAAAATGACGATATTCAACATAACGCTTCTGGAAAAATTTAAAACAAATAGAATTCGGTTTATGTAATGATATTTCTAAAACACAGCCATCATCAAGCCTGCTCGTCGTCTTTCTTGTCCTCTTTCAGGACATAGATGTCGCTCAGGTTGCGTGCCAGCTCGTCAATGTCAAGACCATAGCCAATGATGAACTTGCTGGGAATCTCAAATCCCACGAACTCGGGCCTGGGACCCACAGTGAGCGAAGCGGGCTTGAACAGCAGGGTGGCCATCTTCACCTCTTTGGGATTGCGGGTGGCAAGCAGATTGCGCAGTTCTTGCGCGGTGACACCGGTGTCAACAATGTCTTCCACAATAATCACAGTGCGGCCCTCAATGTTTTCGTTAAGGCCCATGATTTGTTTCACCGAGCCAGTCGACGACATTCCCTCGTACGACTTGAAGCGGATAAAGGTGATTTCCGCATCATGAATGTCGCAGGCACGAAACAGGTCGGCCGCAAACATGAAGGCACCATTAAGCACACAAAGAAACAGAGGATTTTCATCGCCACAGTCGCTTTTAATCTCTTGCGCCATACGCTGCACTTGCTTGGCTATCTCCTCTCGCCTGATATAGGGCTCAAAAGTCAGCCCCTTGAAAGTAACTTCATCCATAGGGTAAGAAAAAATTTGCACAAAGTTATAAAAGTTTCGTTTGACGAGCAAATTTAGAATTGGGTTTTGAACTATTTTGGTAGTTTTTTTCGATTTTACTATTTATTGACGTGAAAATGTAGTACTTTTGCGAGTTAAAACATTCTATCTCCATACGAATTCACGATTGACTCATGAAAATATTCACTACCGACGGAATCAAACACATCGTCGACAAAACCATCGACCGCGATGAATTGTCTATGCTCACACTCATGGAGCGGGCAGCGGCCGCTGTGACCTACGAGTTGGTGTCGCTCTGGCGAGTGACCAAGCGATTTGTCATCTTTGCCGGCCCCGGCGACAACGGAGGCGATGCGCTGGCCGTGGCGCGCATGCTTTGGGAACAAGGCTATCGGCCGGAGATTTACCTGTTCAACATCCGCTCGGCGCACCTGTCGATGTGCTGTGCCACCAACCGCGACCGGCTCATTCCACTTGCCGGCGACAACTTCGTGGAGGTTACCGACACCTTTGAACCACCCGAACTGGGTCCCGACGATGTGGTCATCGACGGCCTGTTCGGCTCGGGACTGCGCAACCCGCTGCGTGGCGGATACACAGCGCTGGTGCAATACATCAACAACAGTGACGCCTACGTTGTGTCGATTGACGTGCCGTCGGGCCTGTTCGGTGAGTGGAACATGGGCAGCGACCACCGAAACATTGTGCGGGCCGACCTCACCCTCACTTATCAATTTAAGCGGCTCTCGTTTTTCTTTGCCGAGAACGCTGAATTCATCGGCCAATGCAAGGTGCTCGACATGGAAATGAACCCCGAGGCCATTGCTCAGACACCCACCGACTATTACCTGGTAGAGCGCGACGACGTGAAGGCTGCCTTGCGACCGCGTGACGAGTTTGTCAACAAATACGACAACGGCAGCATCATGCTGGTGGCCGGCAGCTACGGCATGATGGGTGCAGCTGTGCTGGCTGCCAAAGGTGCGCTCCGTGCCGGAGCGGGACTGGTGACCGTGCATGCGCCTCGATGCGGCTATGCCGTGATGCAGACCGCCGTGCCCGAAGCTCTTTTTGAGCCCGACCGCAACGAGATTTTCACCACCGGCATCGACTCGCGCCGACGTCACAGCGTCGTAGCGCTGGGACCCGGCATGGGCACCAGCGACGAGACCATCGACGCACTCGACACTTTCCTGAAGACATTCCGCTCACCATGCCTGCTCGATGCCGACGCGCTCAACTGCATCGCACGCCGGCCGATGTTGCTGCGCAGCATCCCCAAGGGCTCGGTCATCACACCGCACGCCGGCGAATTTGACCGGCTCTTCGGCGAGCACGTCACCGACGAGGAACGGTTGCGCAAAGCCATCGACGTATCACGGCTTTACGAAATCACCATCGTACTCAAGGGGCACTACACGGCCACGGTGCGTCCCGACGGGAAAATCTACATCAACAGCAGCGGCAATGCCGGCATGGCCACCGCCGGCAGCGGCGACGTGCTTACCGGTGTCATCGCAGCGCTCATCGCACAGGGCTACGCCCCCGACTGGAGTGTGGTGCTGGGTGTGTATCTGCACGGCTACGCCGGCGACCTGGCCGAGCAGGAGCATGGCGAAATGGGGCTCATGGCAGGCGATATTGCCAACAACGTGGGCCGCGCCATCCGCAACATCATGTCATAGAACAAGAGGGGCTCCCGTTAACAATTCGAAAGTATAATTACCTATAATTGTGAGTCCCAACTATTGACATTTGAGAAAAAAGACTTATTTTTGCAACAAGTTTTTTCATAGGATTAGATTTTTAAGGTTTAAAGTGTGCGGCTGTTGTGAAACAGTTGCACATTTTTTATAACTTTGCACCCCAGAATCATGACACGATTTGAACTGAACATACTGGGCTGCGGCTCGGCCACATCCACCTTGAAGCACTTGCCGTCATGCCAAGTGCTGAATGTGCGCGACAACCTGATGATGATTGACTGCGGAGAGGGAGCACAGCTGGAAATGCGGCGGCAGCGGCTCAAATTCTCGCGCCTGTCCCACATCTTCCTCAGCCACCTTCACGGCGACCACTGCTTCGGACTGCCCGGGCTGCTGTCAACACTGGCACTGCTGGGCAAGAGCGGTACGCTCACCATTCACACTTTTGCCGACGGCAAGGAACAATTCGGACGCATGCTCGACTATTTTTGCCGCGAGATGCCATACACTGTGGAGTGGGACATCATCGGCACTCGCACGGCCATCATCCACGAGGACAACGCCATCACAGTGACCGCTTTTCCATTGCGGCACCGCGTGCCGGCTGTGGGGTTTCGATTCGATGAAAAGCCCAAACTGCGCCACATCATCCCCGAGGCCGTGCAGCGCTGGCAGGTGCCCCACCATGCCATGAACTCGCTGCGCCAGGGAAGCGACTATATCACCCCCGACGGCCACACCGTGCCCAACGCCGAACTCACACTGCCCCCCGAGGCCTCCCGCAGCTTCGCCTATGCCAGCGACACCATGCCCTCGCGCCGTGTGGTACGCGCTGTGGAAGGGGTCGACTGGCTCTACCACGAGGCCACCTATGCCCAGGACTGTGTGCGTCAGGCCCATTCGCGCTACCACAGCACCGCCCGCGATGCCGCCACGGTGGCCCGCGACGCAGATGTGGGCCAACTCATCATCGGCCATTTCTCCAACCGTTACGACGATGCCACCCCGCTGCTGCGCGAGGCCCAGGAAGTGTTTCCCCACACACGGCTGGCCGCAGAGGGCATGGTAGTGGACCTCAACGGCGACTGACGCACAGCCGGCAAGCCCCTATCCTGCACATTATAAGCGTGCGCCGAAATGATAAAATGTGTTTAAATTTTCATTTTTTGCGCGCTCGAAAGACAAAAAAACGCAACGAAGCCGCAATTTGTGGAAATTTTTCTTTAATATTTAAATAATAATTGTTTCCTTTGCAGTCGCAATCCGAAAAATAAAACAAATATTATTAATAACTTAAAATTTACGACTATGTCAGAAATTACTGAAAGAGTGACATCGATTATCGTTGACAAACTGGGTGTGAGTGAATCAGAAGTGACCCCCGAAGCTACCTTTGCACAGGACCTGGGCGCTGACTCGCTCGACACGGTGGAGCTGATTATGGAATTTGAGAAGGAATTCGAAATCCAGATTCCCGACACCGAAGCCGAAGGCATTCAGACCGTTGGCGACGCTATCAAATACATTGAGAACGCCAAGGCTGCTGAGTAAAACCAGCTTTTTCCTTAATATCACCCTAATCACTACACTATGGAATTAAAGAGAGTAGTGGTAACAGGTCTGGGAGCCATCACTCCGCTGGGGCTCGACGTTGAGACCACGTGGTCTAACGCCCTCAAGGGAGTGAGCGGTGCCGGGCCTATTACACATTTCGACGCATCGCTGTTCAAGACCCAATTTGCCTGCGAGGTGAAGGGTTTTGACCCCACCATGTGTCTTGTCGACCCCGAGGACAGACGAGAGCTCAAAGATGTGAAGCGCACCGACCTCTACACGCAGTATGCATTGGCCAGTGCCCGCCAAGCCATCATCGACTCGAATCTCACAGCCGAAGGCGTGGACCGCGACGAAGTGGGCGTGATTTTCGCGTCGGGCATTGGTGGCTTGCACACTTTTGAGGAGCAGGCTGGCTACTATGCCATGCACGAGGCCGACGGCCCCAAATACAGCCCGTTCTTCATCCCCACGATGATTGCCGACATCGCCGCCGGACAAATCTCGATGAAGTATGGATTCCGCGGCCCCAACTTTGGTGTGGTGTCGGCTTGTGCCACCTCAACCAACGCCATGATTGACGCGTTCAATTATGTGCGTTTGGGCAAGGCCACAGCCATCGTCACAGGTGGTGCCGAGGCACCCATCTACCCGGCTGGTGTGGGTGGTTTCAACTCGATGCACGCCCTGTCGACCCGTAACGACGAGCCTCTCACGGCATCCAGGCCGTTCAGCGCTTCGCGCGACGGATTCGTCATCGGCGAAGGTGCTGTTTGCCTCATCTTCGAGGAACTGGAGCACGCTCTGGCACGTGGCGCCAAAATCTATGGCGAGGTCATTGGCGGAGGCATGAGCGCCGATGCTTACCACCTCACTGCCACACATCCCGAAGGACTGGGTGCCAAGCTGGTGATGCAGCGCGCCATCAAGGATGCCGGCATCAAACCCGAAGACGTGGACTATGTGAACGTGCACGGCACCTCCACGCCCGTGGGCGACCCCAGCGAGGCCAAAGCCATTGCCGATGTCTTCGGCAAGCACGCTTATGAGATGAGCATCAGCTCCACCAAGTCCATGACCGGACACATGCTGGGAGCAACCGGCGCCATGGAGGCTTTGTTCTGCATCAAGGCATGCCAGGAGGGCATCATTCCGCCCACCATCAACCACGCTGAGGGTGATGAAGACGACCAACTTGATTACAAGATGGACTTCACCTTCAACCAGGCCAAGAAACGCGAAGTCAACATCGCTTTGTCTAACACCTTTGGCTTTGGCGGTCACAACGCCAGCATCGTGGTCAAGAAGTATGCCGAATAATCGCTGCCTTAGTTCCTCACAACAATAGTTCCGGACTATGGTGCTAAGCGATGTCATATCACTCATAAAGCTCCTTTTCATCAAGGATAAGGAGCTTTATGTTTTTATTCATCGCATCTCGGGATTCTATCCACGGCGCATCGACCTTTACCAGCTGGCCTTTGTGCACCGCAGCAAGCCCGTGCAACTGCCCGACGGCCACTGGGCCAACAATGAGCGCCTGGAGTTTTTGGGCGACGCCGTGCTCGACCTGGTGGTGGCCGATTTTCTCTATCATCGCTATCCCACCAAGCACGAGGGATTTCTCACCGCGACACGCGCCAAAATCGTGCAGCGCGAGAGCCTGAACCGCGTGGGGCGTTCGCTACACATCGACACTCACGTCAAAGCGTCGTCGCACTCGTCATCTCACAATTCATATATCAACGGCAATGCGGTCGAGGCGCTGGTGGGCGCCATCTATCTCGACCGCGGATACCATGCCTGCAAGCAATTCATCGAGCAACGCATCATCCACGACCATTTCGACCTGAATGCGCTGGTCAATACCGAGCGGAACTACAAGTCACGCCTGATTGAATGGACGCAAAAATTCAGGGTCGCCATCGAGTTCGAGCTGGTCGACAGCTACAACGACCGCGACAACAATGCCGTATTCAAGACCGCGGTGATGCTGGGAGGAATCTATGCCGCCGATGCCATCGGCTACAGCAAGAAGGAGTCGCACCAGGGAGCATCGCGCAAGGCGTTTGAGCGCATCAAGTCCGATGCGATATTTCGTGAGCAGGTGCTCTCCACCGCAGCACATATTGCCGACGACACGCCGCCTCAACTATGACGAATTTCCTACCAAAAGGCGGTGGAATCACGCTGCAAAAAATCGTAAAATAGTGCAAATTTAGGTGTAATCGTGCCGATTGTGCCTGATTTTTATTATTTTCGCATCCCAGAAACTAACTTTTTCAGCGACTAATGAAACCCATCACCAACATATTGCTGGCTCTTGCACTCATCTGCTACGCTTTCCTGCCGTTCTACAACATATCATTTCAGGGAAGCATCACGGGATTTGAGTTTACCGCCGGCACCATTTCTCAGCATTTCAGCGCATATAGTCTGCTCAAGGGGCTGTTCCCTTTCATCGCCTGTTTTTTGGCCATCGGGTTCAACTGCCTCAAGAAAAACTGGTGGGCCGTGGGGTCCATCGTGCTCATCGCACTGTGCATCGCGTTTTTTGTGCGTGTGGGCCAAACCTACGACATCGCGCTGCTCCACGCCCCTGAAGTGACCCCTGCCGACGACCTGGGCCAAGGATTTTCGGTGCTGGGTATGGGCATTGGATACAAACTGAGCGTGGGCGTGCTGCTGCTGGCACTCGTGTCAAGCATCATGTCATTACTGCCCTTCGAATTCAATCACACCATCGAACAGGCCGTGGACGGCACCATCGACCGCAGTATCGAGGGAGGCCGTCGGCAATTCCAAGCCATCGAGCACAGCGTGCGCGACGAGTGGAACAAGCACACGCACAAGTCATCCAGCACCGCCACGCCACCGGCACCCGCCGACGAGCCGGACGCGCCTCAGCCGCCTGCCGATCCCGAAGACCACTCACGCTTCATGCCCAAGTGACCCTATCCCGCCATGCCTGACATCATCGACCGCCAGGATGAGCACGTGCGCCGGTTCGCCATCGAGGTGATGGCGCAGCTGCCCTATGAGCCTAACGATGACCAACTGGTTTTCATTGTGGCCATGGGGCGTTTTGTGTTCACAAGCGTTGAGCGGGCTTTGCTGGTGTTGAACGGATATGCCGGAACGGGCAAAACATCGCTCACCGGTGCCATCGTCAAGGTGCTCACGTCGTGGCACCACCGATGCGTGCTCCTGGCGCCCACGGGCCGCGCGGCACACATCTTCACCGAATACTCGGGACACACGGCCTACACTATCCACCGCAAGATTTATCGGCAGCACAGCTACGGCAGCGACACCTTCGGGCTGGCCGAGAACAAGCACGTCGACACGCTGTTTATTGTGGATGAAGCGTCGATGATTGCTTCCAGCACCACCGACGGCGGGACGATTTTCGGCAGCGGACGACTGCTTGACGACCTGATTACTTATGTCTACAGTGGCCAGGGATGCCGGCTTCTGCTCATGGGCGACGGCGCACAGCTGCCGCCTGTGGGGCAAACGGCCAGTCCGGCACTCGACGTGGCATTGCTGCAAGGCTATGGGCTGAACGTGGGGCAGGTGACGCTGCGGCAAGTGGCCCGACAAGCACAGCAGTCGGGCATTTTGTTCAACGCCACGCTATTGCGACGCGCCATGGAGCACGAAGTGCTCAATGCACCGCAGTTGCAACTCGACGGCTGGCCCGATATCGAAGCCACCACGGGCGAATGGCTCATGGAAACGCTCAGCGACTGCTACGACCGCGACGGCATGGAGCAGACCATTGTGGTCACGCGCAGCAACCGCCGGGCCTCGATGTTCAACTCCGGCATTCGCAACCGCATCCTCTACCGCGAGGAACTGCTCGTGCCGGGCGACATGCTCATCGTGGCCAAGAACAATTACCACTGGGCGCAGGAATACGAGCAAATGGACTTTGTGGCCAATGGCGACGTGTGCCGCATCGCCCGCGTGTGGGGCGAGGTGGAGTGCCGCTACGGACTGCAGTTTGCCAATGTCACGGTCACTTTCCCCGACCACGACAATCTGGAAATGGATGCGAAAATTGTGCTCGACACACTTTTGTCCGACTCGCCCGCCCTCTCCCGGCAGCAGAGCGAACAACTCTTCAACAAAGTCATGGCCGAGCTGCCCGGCGACAAGCGCAGCCGCTACAAGGCGTTGAAAGAACACCCTTATTACAATGCGCTGCAAGTGAAATTCGCCTATGCCGTCACTTGCCACAAGGCGCAGGGCGGGCAGTGGCGCAATGTGTTTGTCGACATGGGAGCCATCATGCCCGAGGCCCTGGAAACCCTGGACTATCACCGCTGGCTCTATACCGCCCTGACCCGCGCCACCCATCACGTCTACCTCATCGGATAAGTTGCGAAAGCGACTGCCTCGGTTACGAACTCGCAGTTCTCATCTCGGTCAATCGGGTAGGTCGGGGAGCGAGAGTTTTGGTTTTCGCTCCCTTTCCTCCCACACCACCGTACGTGCCGTTCGGCATACGGCGGTTTGGCTTGCTTTCAGGGCATTTCAGCCCCCATCTTCCTTTAACTTCTGCTGCCG